>JAUWZH010000240.1 GCA_030615435.1 Candidatus Brocadiaceae bacterium
GCCACGGCCCCCATGAGCGTAATGAGCCGTCGCTCGTTGCTGGGGATGCCGAGTCGAAGGATCACGCTCATCAGCAGGCACTGCCGGGCCGCACATTCCCACGAGCCGGTCCGTCCTCGCCCTGCGCGCTGTCTTTCGGCCAGGACGACGAATCCGTCCGGCGCTCCGGCAACCGCGCGGCGGCGCGCAGTGTCCATGGTGGATTCCAGCACCTCCAGCACTTCCCCCTGGCAGCCGATCACGCGGCTCCCGGCGCCGACTCCGAAGATTCTCTCGCGGTTCAGTGCATCCATCCCTGTTTGACCGGTGAGCCCGCGCTTCAGATTCAGACGAAGACAATCAGGAAGACGACGATGAGCCCCCTGCTCACAAGGCCCGCATAGAGAGCGGCGAAGAGGTCATCCAACATGATCCCCCAGCCCCCTGGCAGCGTTTCTATTCGGCGGATCGGGAAGGGCTTCCAGATGTCGAACAGGCGAAACATAACAAATGGAACCGCTGCAAGGCCGAAGAACGGAGGTATCAACGTAACGCCGGCCAGAAGGCACGTGAGCCACTGGCCCGCCACCTCATCGAGAACAAAGGGCTTCGGGTCATTTTCCCCGTAGTATCGCTCGGCCCACGGGCCGAGGGCCTGACCCACTCCCAGAATAACGATCAAACCGCCAGCCAGCAATACGTTGGACCACGGCCAAGGCACGAGGAGAAAAAGCAGCAGCCCGATTCCGGCCGCCCCCAGCGAGCCCCATGTGCCCGGCGCCAACGGCAGGCAGCCGAGCCCGAGGGCCGTGACGGCGAGCTTGCGCACCGTGTGGCTAGTGCTCACCTCGTGCGCTCTCCTTGAGGCGTGCAACGCAATCGTACTCGAGGCTGCCCACGATCTCGACTTCGACCAGATCGCCTTTCCTCAGCCGGGCCCCGTTTTCCACCAGAATCACGGGGTCAACGTCGGGCGCCTCGCGGGGACTGCGCCCGACAGCAAGGCCATCGTCGGCGGAAGCGGCCTCCTCGATCAGCAGGCGCGTGCGTTCACCCGCCCGCCCCGCGGCGAGCTTGCAGGCGATCTCCTTCTGGGCGCTCATCAGCGCGTGATAGCGCTCCTGTTTCACATGCTCCGGCACCTGATCCCTCAGCCCTGCCGCGGGCGTGCCCTCTTCCCTCGAGTAGGTGAAGACGCCGAGCCTCTCGAAACCCGCCGACCGGACGAAATCCACAAGCTCCCGGAACTCGCAGTCCGTCTCGCCGGGAAAACCGACGATGAAGGTCGTGCGGAGCGTGAGGCCCGGAATGCGCCTGCGCAGGGTTCCGATCAGTGCCTCGACGTCGCTTCGGCGGACATTGCGCCCCATGCGCTCGAGGATGGCGTCGCTTATGTGCTGAAGCGGGATGTCGAGGTAGGGGCATATCTGCTCTTCGACAGCGAGCACATCCATCAGCTCCGGATAGTAGTGTGCGGGATGTGTGTAGAGGAGCCGGATCCATTTCTCTGCCTTCACCTCGCAGAGGCGCCGCAGCAGCAGGTGCAGTTGTCGCTCGCCCCCACGGTCCATGCCATACGCCGTGGTGTCCTGCGCGATGATGTTGATTTCCCGGACCCCGCTTGCGACCAGAGACTGCGCCTCGGCGACGACCTCCTTAATGGGGCGGCTGGTGAGCGGGCCGCGTATGGACGGGATGGCGCAGTAAGCGCAGCGGTTGTCGCAGCCTTCGGCGATACGCAGATAGCTCCACGCCGGCCCGGTGAAGCGATGGGCGCGAAGGTTACAACGCGTCGGCAGCGCTGATTCAATCCCAACGGCACGGAGGGCGGCCCGTGCTGCGCCTCGGGGGTTGATGCCGAGCAGGACGTCCGCCTCTGGGATCTCTCGACGAAGCTCCTCACCATATCGCTCCGAGAGGCAGCCGGTAACGATGAGGACCTCAAGGCCGCCCGATTGCTTCAGCTCGGCCACGTCGAGGATGGCCTCGATGGATTCTTCTTTGGCCGGGTCAATGAACCCGCAGGTGTTCACGATGGCCACGCGGGCCGAGGCGGGATCGGTGCAGACCTCAACGCCGCCGGCCTCAAGCAGGGAGGCGATGTTCTCGGAGTCAATCACATTCTTCGGGCATCCCAGGGTCAGTATGGCCACAACGGGGCGGTCTTGTTCGAGGTCGTGCATGACTCAATCCGGCGCGTCTCCCCAGTCGGGCATCTCCAAGACCTCCCCGTCGCGCTCGGCCGACTTGTGCGCCATCACCCCCGGGGCCATGTAGCGTACGGCCTCCCAGACGTTGATCGCCGGCTGCCTGAACCGACGCACACGCGCCTCTCGCCCGTCCATCGTACTCACCCGCCCGGCGCCGGTCAAGGCGGCCTCCGCCCTGACGGGCAAGGAGCGACCGAGGAACGAAATTGCTTCGAGGAGCAAGAGCAGGAGGAAGGGGAAACAGAGGCGCACCGCGGTCGCCCTCGCCCGGGCGTCAGTCCCCCTTCTGGCGGGCCGCTTCCCATTCTTCGAGGCTCAGCATCACGTCGCGAGCCTGGCTTCCGCGGTAGCTTCCGACGATGCCCCTCTCGGCCATCATGTCAACCAGGCGCGCAGCGCGGGAATACCCTATGCTCAGCCGCCTCTGCAGGAGAGAGACCGAGCCCCTCTGCGTCTCCAGGACAACCCGCACAGCCTCCTCGTAGAGATCGTCGCTCTCCGCTTCGGCGGTGGCGGCCGCGCTGTACTGGCGCAGCTCGGAGTGGAACTGCGGCTCCGCCTGGGCGGTGAGGAAATCCACCACTCGCTGCGTCTCCGCCTCTGAGACGTAAGTGCCCTGCGCCCGCACCAGGTGGCTGCTTCCCGGGGGAAGCATCAACAGGTCGCCCCGCCCCAGGAGCAGTTCGGCGCCGTTGCGGTCCAGGATGGTGCGCGAGTCCACCTTGGAAGAAACGTGGAAGGCCACCCGTGCCGGCAGGTTCGCCTTGATCAGGCCGGTGATGACGTCCACGGAAGGGCGCTGCGTGGCGCAGATCAGGTGGATGCCCACCGCGCGCGCCTTCTGGGAGAGCCTGATGACGCTGCTCTCCACCTCCTTGGCCGCCACGAGCATTAGCTCCCCCAGCTCGTCAACGACGATCACGATGTGCGGCATGTAGAACGGCACATCGTCTATCTGCGCGTCCTCTTCGGGGTCGAGGCGGCGGATGATTTCCTCCCGGCCAAGTTGATTGTACGTGGCGAGGTCGCGCGCTCGCACCTGGGCCAGCATGGCGTAGCGTTCATCCATCTTCTTGCAGGCCCACTGGATCACCGCAGCCGCCTTCTTCATGTCGGTAACGATGGGGCAGATCAAATGGGGCAGCCTCGGATAGTCACTGAACTCAACCCCCTTCGGATCCACCAGCAGTAGCTGCACCTCCTGGGGGGTGCGGGTCATGAGGATGCTGCAGATCATGCTGTTGACGGCCACTGATTTGCCCGAGCCGGTCGCTCCCGCCAGCAGCAGGTGGGGCGCAGCGGCCAGGTCCACGATCAGGGGATTGCCCGCCGTGTCCTTGCCCAGGAACAGGGGGATGGCCATGTTGGCGGCCACCTTCTCGGTGCTCTCCAACAACTCTCGCAGCGTTACTATCTCCCGACGGGTGTTCGGCACTTCGATGCCCACGGTGCTCTTCCCGGGTAACGGGGCGACCGTTCGCACGTTGGGCGCCTTCAGCGCAATCGCCAGGTCGTTGCCGAGCGATTCCACACGCGAGACTTTAGTGCCCGGCGCCAGGACCATCTCATACATCGTGATCACGGGCCCCCGCTGCACCCGCACCACCTGGGCCTCGATATTGAAATCCCGCAGGGTACGCTCCAGCACCTCGCCCTTCTGTCGTATGTCCTTCTCACTCTCCTCCAGACCTTCCTCGTGCACCTTGTCCAGCAACTTCAGCGGCGGCAGTTGGAACCGGTCGTCCTGAAAGGCCCCTGAGCCCTCGGGGCGGCTCACGCGTTCGAGCGGCGGGTGTGCTCTGTGCGCCTCCGCGCCGGAGCGGGTGATTATCTGCGGCTCTGGTAGTCGTTCCCTGGCAGGTTCGGCTTGCGCTTCCGCACCCTTCATCTCGGGCACGCCAGGTTCCAGCCCGATTGGCGGCTGTTCCGCTGTCTCTCCTTTCGCATCCTCCACCATGGTCGCGCCGGGGGCTGCCCTTGCACGCTTCTTTGCCTGCGCGGCGGCGACCTTCGCGCCGGCAGAGTGCACGGCAGCGAACAGCCAGAGCAGCGGCCTGCCGAAAAGAAGAATCGCGCACGCCGAGGACAGGACTGCGAGCACGGACAACGTCCCGGCCCAGCCAGTCTGGGCGTAGAGCCATCGTGTGAGAAACATGCCCAGAATGCCCGAGGATGTGCCGGCAAGGCTCCATG
>JAUWZH010000362.1 GCA_030615435.1 Candidatus Brocadiaceae bacterium
ACAATCGCGTCCACCGCGTCCCTCTTGGCGATGTCCAGGGCGAGGCGCCCTCCCGGCACCACTGTGCAGCGGCAGCCATGTTCCTCCGCAAGGCCGAGCAAATCCCTGATCTTACACCGCCCGCAGCGCAGACACTTGGCAGTAGCGTCGGTGAGTTTCTGCGGGCACCCGCGGTACTGGAGGCAGGCGGGCAGCAGCAGCAGCAACCGCTCCGGCTTACAGCGCGAGCGCCGGGCCCGGGTAAGCAGATTCAGCAGTTTCACTATCCGCCGTCCCATATCGGCCTGGTCGCCTTCCCCCGATCGGCCTGCCCGACTCACTCGAAGCGATCGCCGGGGCGCACGCGGCGCCCGTGCAAGAAATCCGCACTGCTCATCGCCCGCCCCGAAGCCGGCTTGAGTCTTTCGATTATAACCGCCCCCCGCCCGGACTGCACGACGATCCCCTGCTCATCGCCCGCCCCCAGGACCGTTCCCGGCTGCGCCCCAGCATCGGCCTGAGGCTCGGCTGCCACATCGAGCAGAATCACCTCTTCGGTCCTTTCGGCGCCCACGAAGCGCGTGGTGGCGCCGGGCCAGGGCGTCAGGCCCCGCACGCGGTTTCGGAGTTCCCCTGCGGGGCGCCGCCAGTCAATGCGGCCATCCTTCTTGGTCAGCTTCGGGGCGCAGGAGACCCCTTCAGGGTCCTGCGAGCGCTCCGGCACCTGCTGCCCCGTGCTCAGCCTGTTGAGCACTTCTACCAGCAGCGCGGAACCGGCGGCGCTCAGGCGGTCGTGGAGGTCTCCGGCGGTCTCATTCTCCCCTATGGCGAGGCGACGCTGGGCCAGAATGGGGCCCGCGTCAAGCTCGGGAGTCATCCGCAACACCGTGACGCCGCTCTCCTCCTCCCCCCGGATCAACGCCCAGTTGATCGGCGCCGCGCCGCGGTACTTCGGCAGCAATGAGGCGTGCAGGTTGAGGAAACCCTGCTGAGGGACCGAAAGCACTTCGCGTCCAAGCATTGCGCCGTAGGCCACCACCACGCCGAGTTCGGCATCCGCCGCACGCAGCCGCTCCAGGCACGAGGCCCCGGCCAGGCTCCTCGGCTGGCAGAGCTCAAGGCCCATCCGCAGCGCCGCCTTCTTGACAGGGGGTGGCGACGGCCTGCGCCCCCTGCCGCGCCGCGCATCGGGCCGGGTGACCACGAGCACGACGCGGTGTCCCGCCCCCTGCACGGCTTCCAGAGGCGGCACGGCAAACTCCGGGGTGCCGAAAAATAGGATTCGCATGGTGGTTGAAAGCCCTGCCGGTCTGAAAAGGTGCGAGACGCAAGAGACGCAGCAAACGGCGACTCGCCCCCCCGCCGAGTCATTCCGCCTTACGGTCCTCGGCCTTCCCGGCGGCGCGCTCCAGGTCCTTGAGGTCCTGACGCAGCCCCATCAGGCTGGTGGGGTCGAGTCGATCAATGAACAGGATGCCGTTCAAATGGTCCATCTCGTGCTGCCAGGCCCGGGCGAGCACGTCTTCTACTTCCTGTTCGACGCGTTCTCCCCGGGGGGTATAGGCCACGACCACGGCCTTTTGCGCCCTGTGGACGGGAGCCCGCACCCCCGGAATGCTCAGACAGCCTTCCTCTTCCACCATTTCGCCTTCCGAGAAGATGATGCGCGGGTTGACGAAGATACGCTCGCCCTCGCCCTGGCCCTCCACGTCGAGAGTGACGACCTGTGCGCTCCACCCCGCCTGAGGCCCTGCCAGGCCGACGCCCTCCGCCCGGTACATGAGCTCCAGCATCTCCCGCATGCGAGCAGCGTCCTCGTCGGTGATCTCCAACAGCGGTTGGCAGGCAACGCGGAGGATTCGATCTGGATAGATCTTCAGTTCCACGGTTTCGGTCCGGCTCCTTCGCCGGCG
>JAUWZH010000304.1 GCA_030615435.1 Candidatus Brocadiaceae bacterium
AGAAAAGAACCGTAACGCCGGAAGGTTGTCCGTTTACCTGTCCCTATTACAAGGGTGGACAAGTTAATTACTGGAAGGGAATGCTCCCTCGAACGGACGACCTGCTCTGTCGTGCGATCAACATCAGCATCGGGGTAGCGGATGCCGGGCTGGGTTCCGGCTTCGGGGTGACGATACGGGACGGCTTGGACGTGGTGGAGGCCCGTGCGGCTGAATTCCGCAGAGTTGCGCAGGAGTACCTATGAGCATAAGGGACCACGTTCGCCTGGGCATAACATCGGTGGCAAGCCCGTTAGAGGTTGGGGCTGAGCAGGCTCCCAGTCTCCTGGACCATCTACAGAGGGCTTTTGCCGGCGCGGGTTTCGAGCGGCTGGAGCTGTGCCGCTCCCGGGAGCCCGTGATCAGCCGCGCATCGGCGCTCGAAGCCGGCCGCCACTTCTACGACCAACGGGTGGATGCCGTATGTGTGGTCGCTGCTTCGTGGTTTGAGGATTACCTGGCCCTGGACCTTCTCGAAGAATGCAGCGTCCCGCTCGTGGGCTGGGCCCGACCGGGCATGGAGACAGGCTCTCTGTGCGGCATGCAGCAGCTCTGCTTCATGTTGAAGCAGCTCGACCACCCTTACTGCTTTCTTTTCGGCGAACTCATCTCGGAGAGTGCGCTGCGCCGGGCATGGAATTACGCTTCAGCAGCGGCGCTGCGCCGCGAGCTGCGCGGTGCGCTGATTGGCCATCTGGGCCGCCGGATGGAAGGAATGACGGAAACCACCGGGCACGAACTCGCATTGAAGAAGGTCCTTGGGCCCCGCGTGGTAGGCATAGAGAGCCAGAGCTTTTTGGAACGTGCAGCCGGCGTCGCGCCCGAATCGGTGGCGGGACGTTGGGACCAGCTCAAGCGTGAAGTGGGCCAGGTCACGGCGAGCCGGGAGGCAGGCATCGAGTCGCTGCAACTCTACACTGCCATGCGGCGCGTTATCGAGGAAGAGGATCTGTCGGCGGTCGCTGTGGGGTGCTATCCCTCTTTGATGGGGAAGGTGTGTCTCGCCGCTTCGCTGTTGGGGGAGGAAGGAATCCCGGTTGCTTGCGAAGGGGACGTCAACGGCGCCGTGGGAATGTTGATGCTGACGAGACTGGGGGGCCAACCGGTGCACAACACGGACATGTTGGACCCTATCCCCGAGGAGAACGCCATCGTCTTCTCGCACTGCGGTTCGGGCGGCTTCTCACTGGCAGCCAGCCCCTCCCAGGTGACGCTTGCACCGGTAAGGCTGATGGAGCGCGGCCTCTGTTGCTTGTTCCCAGCCCGGCCAGGACCGGTGACGCTGATCAACATCACCCCGACGCTCGACGGCTACCGCATGGCGGCGTTGTTCGGACAGGCCGTGGAGACGGACATGGTCTTCCCCGGAAACCCTCTGCGAGTCCGGTTCCGCACTGACTACCGGGACATCCTCGGGTGGACCACGGGGCACGCGCTGGGCCACCACTGGATGGGTGCTTATGGTGACCTGCGACAGGGTCTCAGCGACCTGGCAGGGATGGTCGGCTGCGAGTGGCTCAGCATGGCGTAACACCTACCACAGGAGGAGGAGAGCCGTGATGAATTCGCGCGAGCGCTTGCTGGCAGCTATCCGATGTGAACAGCCGGATCATGTGCCGCTGCTCTGCAGCTGTTTTGGCTTCTCTGCACCTCCCCACCTGCGCTGGCAGCACAGCGGGCGGCCGGTGAGCCACTGGTACACCATGCGATTGGAACATATCCATACCCTGCCTCAGCCTTGGGACATCGAAGATGACTTCCGGAGGGTTCGCCGGTGGCTTGACCTTGGGGTTGACGATGTGCTGGACATCTCTCCCCCATGGAGCATGCATCCGGAGGTGCGCGTCTGTGACTGGCAGGAACCGCCGACGCATGCCGAACCGTACCGCCTGCTGTGCCGGGAATATGAGACACCGGCAGGCGTGCTGCGCCACGTCGTGCGGAAGACGCAAGAGGAACAGGGGCCGGGCTGGGTCATACAGCCCGAGCACGTACCGTTGTTCGAGGACTTCAACGTCCCGCGCGGCGTGAAACATGCGGTGAGCGCCGCGGAAGACCTACCCAAGCTGCGCTACCTTCTGCAGGGTCCGACAGCGGACCAGCTGGCGGCCTATCGCGATCGGATGGAGATGGTCCGGCACTTCGCCCACCAGCAGCGAGTGTTGGTGCAGGGGTGGAGCGCTTTCGGTATGGATGCCGTTATCTGGCTTTGCGGCGTGGAAGGGGCATTGCTCGCCGCGATGACTGAGCCTGAGTTCTTCCAGGAATTGATGGACCTGGTATACACCTTCGACCGGCGACGCACGGAGACTATGCTCGAGGTAGGAGGCGTGGACATGGTGGTGCAGCGCGGCTGGTACGGCTCCACCGACTTCTGGTCGCCGCAGCTTTTTGAACGGTTCCTGCTGCCGCACTTGCAAGAACTGGTGGCCTTGACGCATCAGGCAGGCGCACGATTTGCTTACACCATGACGATGGGTGTGCTGCCGATGGCCGACCTTCTGCTGGCGGCGGGAATCGATCTTCTCTACTTCGTTGATCCGGTGCAGGACACCGCTGACCTGAAGGCCGTGAGAGAGAAATTCGAAGGCCGAATTGCGGTTGCTGGCGGGGTTAATAGCGCAGTAACGCTCGGCAGTGGTTCACATGACGAAATCCGTCGTGAGGTCCGGAACTCAGTTTCATGCCTAGGGCCGGGCGGCGGCTTCATTCTAGCACCGGTGGACGCGCTTTTCCCGGATACGCCGTGGGCCAGCGTTGAGAGGATGATCGAAGCCTGGCGTGAGGTGCGCGATTATCCCCACGGGACCTGAAAGCAAAGTAGCCCGGCGAACTCACCGCGCATCGGCGCAAGACTACGGCCGGACGCGTACCCTCCCTCCTTCATCAGCGGGATTTTTTCCCTCCGCCATCCTCTTGATTGCCGGCTTGGTGCTCGCAATGATGCGCTTGTCCATCCCGCCGCCCATCATCAAGTCCTTAGCGAACTTGCGTCGGAGTGCGACCACGTCCATGCCTGCGGCGACCTCCATTGGAGAGACGAAGTTTATCCCAACGTCGAGCCAACACGGGATGAGTTCCTCG
>JAUWZH010000299.1 GCA_030615435.1 Candidatus Brocadiaceae bacterium
CTTCCAACGGCCCGTCCCATAGAGACCATGGAAGAGATGGAGCTGAGCTTCCACATGGACCCCGAGGAGATACTCGCGATAAGCGGCAAGACGGGCCAGCACGTGCAGGAGCTGGTTGAAGCGGTTATCGAACGCGTCCCCCCGCCCTCCGGCGACCCGGAGGCGCCGCTGCGCGCGTTGATTTTCGACTCCTTCTACGACGAATACAGAGGCGTCGTGCTGTTCGTGAGGGTGGTGGACGGGGAGGTGCGTCCGGGGGACGAGGTGGTCACGATGGGGACCGCCACGCGGCACGAGGTGGCAGAGGTGGGCATCTTCCGCCCGGCCATGACCCCTGGCGAGAGACTGCGCTGCGGGGAGGTGGGATATCTGATAGCAGGCATGAAGGACATCCGCCAGGTGCACATCGGGGACACCATCACGTTGCTGCGCCGGCCGGCGGGGGAGTCGCTGCCGGGCTGCAAGGAGCCCAAGCCGATGGTCTTCTGCGGGCTCTATCCGCAGGACAGCGGAGATTTCCCCGGACTGCGCTCCGCTCTGGAAAAGCTCTCTCTGAACGACTCCTCATTCAGTTTCGAGCCGGAGAGCTCCGAGGCCCTTGGATTCGGGTTCCGCTGTGGCTTTCTCGGCCTTCTGCACATGGAGATCGTGAGGGAGCGCCTGGAACGTGAGAACGACATCCCCCTCATCCAGACCGCCCCCAACGTCAGCTACGAAGTGGTGAAGCGGGACGGCGAACGCGTGCGCATGGAGCGTCCTTCGCAGATGCCGGAGGCGGGTGAGGTGGAAAGAATCCTGGAGCCCTGGGTCAGCCTCCGCCTCATAACCCCGACCGAGCACCTGGGAAACGTAGTGAAACTGCTCGAGGGGCGCCGCGGCATATACCGGAGCACGGAGTTCTTCAGCGACTCCCGGGCGATGCTGCTCTACGAGCTTCCCCTGGCGGAGATAGTCTACGATTTCTTCGACCGGCTCAAGAGCGTCACCCGGGGTTACGGCACGATGGACTACGAGTTGCTGGGTCGGCGTGAAAGCGACCTCGTGAAGGTGGAGGTTCTGGTCAATGAGGCCCGTGTGGATGCCCTCTCCTTCATCTGCCACAGGGACGAGTCCGAGCAGCGGGGGCGGCGGGTCATCAAGATCCTGCGCAGGCACATAGATCGCCACCTTTTCCCAATCCCACTCCAGGCCGCCATCGGCAAGCGGGTGGTGGCCCGCGAGACCATCAGCGCCCGCAGAAAAGACGTCACGGCCAAGTGCTACGGGGGGGACATCACCCGGAAGCGCAAACTGTGGGCAAAGCAAAAAAAGGGCAAGAAGCGGATGAAGGCTGTCGGGAGCGTCGAGATACCCCAGGAAGCCTTTCTTGCCGTGCTGGAGGGGGAGGAGAAGTCATAGGGCCCCAGCCTCCGTCCCGGGCTCAAGGCGAGAAAGTAGCCCCATGAGCCAGTCCCACCGAAGAGCTCACAGCACAGCAGGCAGCGCCGGGCTGCCCTCTTTTGAGTCGAGCACTTCCCTGCGCGACAACCTGGAGTCCATTGCTCTGGCGATTCTGCTCGTGTTGGTCGTGCGCCAGATGGTCGTGGAGGCATTCAAGATTCCCACCGGCAGCATGGCTCCGACCTTGCTGGGGGTTCACAAAGAGGTCCGGTGCTCGAACTGCGGGTATGTTTTTCACGTGGGATACGACAGACTCGGACCAGACGGGGAGGTGCAGTGTCCGAACTGCCATTACAGGTGGCGTGGGGCCTGGGACTATTACGAGGGACCATATGGCGCCGAGCTGATCGAGTTCCGCAGGCCTGCCTGGCTCTGGCACGAGGGGCGAGCCTCCCACAGCGGGCACAGGGTGGTGAGAATGGACGCCGCGAACCGGGTCAACCGCTGGGGAAGCCGCATCTTCGTCAACAGGTTCATCTACACGCTGCGCGGGCCTCGCCGCTGGGAGGTGGTGGTGTTTCGCTATCCGTACACGAGGGCCGAGTGCAGGGATTGTGGCTGGGAAGGCGATTTGGAGGCCGGCCAGGCCGAGCGGTGCCCGCTCTGCGATTCGAGCCGCCTGAAGCTCACCAGCAAGAACTACATCAAGAGGCTTGTTGGGATGCCGGGGGAGAAGGTAGTCCTCCAAAACGGGGACGTGTATGTGAACGGCGCGATCGCCCGCAAGCCGCCCGCCATCCAGAAACGCATGTGGCTGCACGTGTTCGACAGTGCGTTCGTCGCCCGCCGGGAGGTGCCCGGCGTCCCCTTCGCGTGGGACTTCGGCCCCGAGCGGTCTCGATGGAGCCGTGACGAGGAGGACGGGGCCCTGGAGGTGGATGCGCTTGGCTGCGAGGGGCTCGTCTCTGCCGCCTTCGCCCGGCCCATCAAGGATTACTACGCTTACAACGCCACGCACGACGCGTCCGGGAGGGGCTTCGGGGGATCGGGGCAGCACGATGTCGGCGACTGTCGGTTGGCGCTCGAGCTCACAGTGAAGGAGTGCCGTGGCGGAGGCACTGCTGGCGTGGAACTGCGCATTACGGAAGATAAGCGCCAGTTCGCGTTCTTCGTCCCCGCCGGCACCGGCGGCGAGGCGGCCTTGTGGGATGGCACCAGGCTCGTGGCGAAGCAGACGGTGGAAGGTCTGCGCCCGGGGGAAAAGGTAGAGCTCGTCCTGGAGAACTACGACGATTCCGTGGCGGCAAAGCTGCGTGGAAAGACCATCCTGCGACATCGGTACTCGGGAAATCCCCTCCCGGCCAGGCGCCGGAAAGAGGTGGCCTTCGGGGCAACCGCCGCGAAGGTGCTTTTCCATCGAATCCGCATACAGCGGGACGTCTACTACATAGATCAGAACGAATACCCGGAGAGCCCGCTGGTTTACGAGCTGGACGGGGGCAGTTACTTCGTGCTCGGTGACAACAGCCCGGAAAGCAGCGATAGTCGCGCCTGGCCGGCCCCGGGGGTTCCCCGGGAGAACTTGCTGGGCGAGGCGTTCGCCGTGTTCTGGCCCATCCACGACATTCGGATGCTCTCGATTGGCCCCAGGTGAAGCAGGGAGAGGAGGGCTGCCAATGAAAATTTTCTTTGGAGAGGCTCTTCAGGACATGATCAGGGAATTGCGGGGGCAGGGCGTGGCCAACCTCCGGGTACACGTGCTGCCGGAGGTTCAGGGCCACGTCCTGATGATTCGCACGCATGTCACAACTTTGTGCAACAACCAGATCTACGAGTCCGCCCTGGAAACCAGGGCGAGCCTGGAAAGCGTCCCGGAGGACGGGCGGGAGGAGTTC
>JAUWZH010000232.1 GCA_030615435.1 Candidatus Brocadiaceae bacterium
CACAGAAGTGACTACGAAATCCACCACGTACAGAAAAGCGCCAATCACCAGGATGCAAACCAGCACGACGATAGTCGAACGTCTCAACTCCTCCCGGTTCGGCCAGGAGACCTTCTGCAGCTCATTCTCGGTATCGATCAACAGGTCAACGAAGCCGTGTGCCCTGACGTCCACTCTCTTCCAACCCGTTTCAAGCCCGAAGGTAAAGACCGCGATCACCGTTGCCAGCACCAGAAACAGTCCCCCCGCCCAAACGACGCCGTACTTGACGGACATGTCAAGCACTTTGAAGCTCTTCTGCAGCGCCAGCATCTCGAAGAATCGCACGCTGGCGAACAAGCTCAGCAGCAGCAGGGCGGCGCCCGCAGCGCCGCGGGCATAGGTGCCGCGATTCGGCTTGTAAAGAGTCAGGGCCATAATGCCGGACACAGCGCCGTCGGGTTGCCTGAGGAGGCAGCGGACACGTCCCCCCCACCGCGTTGCTCCTTGCCGTATGGCAGGCCAGGAGGGACTCGAACCCCCAACCGCCGGTTTTGGAAACCGGTGCTCTCGCCGGTTGAGCTACTGGCCTGTCGCCACCGGGGGACATCGTGGCTCACGAGGCGTCGGCGCTGCGACTTATTTGCTCTCCCGGTGCACGGTGTGCTTTCGGCACCTCGGGCAGTACTTCTTCAACTGCAGTTTCTTCCCGGCGGACCTCTCTCGGGAGGTCCGGTAATTCTGCTCCTTGCACTCGGAACACTGCAGGGTAACGTCTTCCCGCACGGGGCAGCCTCTACTCTATGATGTGGGTGACCACTCCCGCACCGACGGTGTTGCCACCCTCACGGATGGCGAAGCGAAGCTGCTCCTCCATGGCGATCGGCTCTATCAGCTCCACCCCGACGCGCACGTTGTCGCCCGGCAGCACCATATCCTGCCCCTCGGGCAGCTGCATGTTGCCGGTCACATCGGTGGTGCGGAAGTAGAACTGCGGACGATAGCCGGTGAAGAACGGAGTGTGACGCCCCCCCTCCTCTTTGGTCAACACGTAGACCTCGCCCTCGAACTTTGTGTGCGGGGTGATCGAGCCCGGGGCGGCCAGAACCTGCCCGCGGCGCAGCTCCTCCTTCTCCACCCCCCGCAGCAGCACGCCGATGTTGTCGCCGGCCTGGCCCGTGTCAAGGGTCTTGCGGAACATCTCAACGCCGGTGGCCACGGTCTTGCGGATCTCGTGGGTCAGCCCGACGACCTCCACCTCATCGCCGACCTTCACCTGCCCGCGATCAACCCGGCCGGTTCCGACCGTGCCGCGCCCCTTGATGCTGAAGACGTCCTCCACCGGCATCAGGAAGGGCTTGTCCACCTCCCGCACAGGCTCGGGGATGGAGTGGTCGAGGGCGTCCAGCAATTCCACAATGGCCTGAACCGCTTCCTCGTCGTCCGGGCTCTCCAGGGCATGCAGGGCCGAGCCTTTGATTACCGGAACGTCCTCTCCCGGGAACCCATGGGCGGTGAGAAGCTCCCGCACTTCCATCTCCACAAGCTCCAGCAACTCCGGATCGTCGAGCTGATCGGTCTTGTTCAGGAACACCACCACGGCGGGCACGTTCACCTGACGGGCCAGCAGGATGTGCTCGTGGGTCTGAGGCATCGGCCCGTCGGCCGCGCTCACCACGAGGACCGCCCCGTCCATCTGCGCCGCCCCGGTGATCATGTTCTTTATGTAGTCGCGGTGCCCGGGGCAGTCCACATGGGCGTAGTGCCGGTTTTCGGTCTCGTACTCCACATGCTGCGTGGCGATGGTTATGCCGCGCTCCTTCTCCTCCGGGGCGTTGTCAATGGAGTCGAAACTCCTGAACTCAGCCAGCCCCCGCTTGCTCAGATACAGCGTCATCGCCGAGGTAAGCGTCGTCTTCCCGTGGTCAATGTGACCTATCGTGCCCACGTTGATGTGCGGCTTGGTCCGCTTGTATTGCTCCTTCGCCATTGTTCAACTATGCCTCCCAAGACAGAGCAGAGGTCCAAGACCTTCCTCGTTTACGCAACTCCACCGAAAACCCTTCTCAATCTACCACGGCGCCGTGCCCAAAGCCAGCCTGCCACCGGACGAGCGCCGGCGCACCACTAAAGATGATGGTGCTGCCGATGGGACTCGAACCCATGACCTCGTCCTTACCAAGGACGCGCTCTGCCAACTGAGCTACAGCAGCATTGGCTTCTTCGGAATCCGCGAGGAAGCCGGCGGCCCGTTGACACTACCCGCCTCCCTGACGTTGCTGTGGGAATGCTCACGAGCCCCTGAGAAACACGCACACGCGGCGCTTCGACGTGGCACGCAACCACCCGCCAATCCTCCAAGAGGCAGCCGCATCGAAGCCGCGAACAAAGCGGAACCCTCTCGACAGCCTAACTGCTGAAAGACGACGGACTTGCCCGTCTTGCGCCCAGCCCATCGAAAACGACGAGCGACACTTGCCCTGCCGCTGATTCAACGCCATGGATTCGCGTGAGACAACAGGAGTGCCGGCCCGGTACCGTATCGAATGGCCTAGCATAGCGCAAAATCGCGATCATGTCAAGGACATTTGCCGCCGGCACGAGCCCGAAGGTCGAGAACCCTCTTGCTTGACTCGCCGTGGCCCGCGCTGTTAGATTATCTTGTTGGCGTTCGAAGGGCGCAAGTGCGCCGGTGGCAGCTCCGTAGATCGTTGTCCACGTGTGTGAGGGCGTATAATGAAGCAAGTATCTCACCGCACAGCAAGCCGGCACGGCCTTTCTCGTTCGCACCGTCGCTGTGCCCCTTGTCCTCTGCGAATCATCCTCGCCTTGCTGCCGGCGTTGTTCCTGCCGCTGCATGCTGTGGCCGAGCCGAACGGCGACGCCGGCGGCGCTGCGCGGATCATGAAGGCCTCCGAGGTCCGCCCGGGGATGCGGGGCTACGGCCTGACGACCTTCAAGGGGGGCAACGTGCAGAGGTTCGATGTTGAGGTGCTCGGCGTGCTGCGCGGGTGGGCGCCGCAGGGCAGACTCGTTCTGATCCGGATGGCAAGCCCGGTGCTCGACGAAACCGGGACCGTGGCCGGCATGAGCGGCAGTCCCATCTATATCGAGGACAAGCTGCTGGGGGCGGTGGCCTACGGCTTCTGGTTCTGCAAGGTCCCCCTGGCGGGGGTTACCCCTATCGAAGAGATGCTCGTGGCGCGGGACATAGACCGCGAGGCCGCCCCCAGAGCCACCGGCCCGCGCAAGGCCCAATACAGAGAGATGCTCCGGGAGAGGAGCGCCGCTCTGCTGGAAGGGCTCCGCAGCGGCAGGCTCAGCACCGAGGAGGCCCTCGCGCAGGCTGTCAGCAAGATGGCAGTCCCCCTCTGCATGCAGCAGCCCTTCACAAGGGGAAGGGATGAGATGCCGGAGCACGTGCGCGCCTTGCTGCCGGCGAGGGCCACGTTGGCTCCCCTGCCCCTCCCTTTGGCCGTGGGGAGCATAGGGGCGGGGGAATATCACAGGCTGGCTCCGCTGCTCAGGACGGGCGGGTTCTTCCCCGTGCAGGCCGCCTCTGGCGCGGCCGAGCAAGCAGACGCGCTCAAGATCGAGCCCGGCGTCCCGGTGGGCACGATCTGGATAGCGGGAGACCTCGACATATCCAGCATGGGCACCCTCACGATGGTGGACGGTGGGCGCGTGCTGGCCTTCGGTCACAGCATGTTAGGCTCCGGTCAGAGCGATTTCCCCCTCGCGCTGGGGCGCGTGCAGGCCGTCGTGCCCTCCGTCAGGCATTCCTTTCGCCTCACCTCCGCAGGGAGGGTCATCGGCCGGCTGACGCAGGATCGGGATTCGGCCATTGTGGGCCGATTGGGAGAAGAGTCCCCGATGTTCCCCTGCACGCTGACGGTGAAGGGCACCCGGCACAGGACCTTCCGGTACAGGATCGCCCGCTACTGGGAGATGGCCCCGCTGTTGACTTTCTACGCGACGGCCATGAGCGCGGCACGCTGGGAAGGTACGGGGAACCTCATGACCATCAGGGCCGAATCACGCATCAGCCTCAAAGGGCGAGAGGAGCCCATAGTGCTGAAGAACGTCTACGCCACGTTCTCGCCCGTGATGCCGGCCTTCGAGCTGGTCTGGATGCCGCTGGAGGTCTTGACGCTCAATCCCTTCCGGGAGGTCGAGGTGGCGGGGGTGGAGGTGGACCTCCTGCTGCAAGAGGGAATGCGGGCGGCCCGCATCGAGGCGGTGCGCGCCGGCCGGCGCGAGGGACAGCCGGGGGAAACCATCCCGCTGTGGGTGACGCTGAAGGAGTTCCAGGGAGGGGAACATGTCAGGAAGGTCGAGTTCCAGGTTCCTCTCGATGCGCAGCCGGGCACGAAGGCGCAGATAACCGTCTGCGACGCCACCAGCACCCTCATGTCACAGTTGAGCGGGGACCCGGGGCTGTTCTCACCACGGGACTTCGAGGGGCTTGTCGCAAGGATCGAACTCATGCCCCTCAACACGCACCTCTACGTGCACGGGTCCTTCGTCCAGACGGG
>JAUWZH010000327.1 GCA_030615435.1 Candidatus Brocadiaceae bacterium
CCTCAGCACGATGTCCGGCTCCAGGCCGCCTGCGCCGACCTGCGTGACGTCAATCTCTCGGATGGGCAGTTCATTCAGGATGCCCGCCTCCAGCAGAAACGCAGTGAGCCTGGCGCCGACGGCGAGCGCAGCCCCGTTCCAGCTCCGACCCTCGCGGGGGTGCCCGGAAAGCTTGCCGTTGACTATCACGGGCAGCCCTGCCCCGGCCCATGCGGGAGGAGGCCTGTAGAGCCGGTCGGGCAGCCAGCAGCCGTCCCTGTCCACCATGTATTGCCTGCCTTCGAGCCCCACCAAGCCGGCGGGTCGCCGAAACACCACCTCAACGTGGAGCCTGTGGGGCAGGCGTCTGCTGACGCTCCTGACGTGGAGCACCCAGGGGCGCGCGCGCAACTCCTGCTGCACCCGATGGCAGAGGTCCCCCTGGAAGATGGAGGCGTTCTGGAGGGCGACGGTGAGCTGCTCGCGCAACTCCTCTGCCATGGGGTCCGCCCGCACGCAAGGAGGGCATTCGCCGAGGGAGAGCCTGGTGGGGCTAAGCGCGAACTCTGGCCGCCGCGCGAGCGCCGCCCACCCCCGCCTCGCCCCGAGGCAGGCGGCCCCGACGGCGCCCAGCACGAGGAGACACAGCAAGCAGGGCCGCCAGAGCAGCCTCAGCCTGCGCAGCGCCCTGCCGTCTTTGCGGGAGGCTTTTCTCGTTTTCTTCTTGCCGGCCATTCAGCACCTCTGGGGCGTGAGTCTCAGGCAGTGAGCCGCCCGGAAGCGGCGTCCCGCAGGGCCATCGCGGCGACGCGCTCGCAGAGCTCGCCGAACTCGATGCCGGCGTAGCGTGCCGCCATCGGCAGCAGGCTGCGGGGCGTGAGTCCGGGGATCGTGTTCACCTCGAGCACGTAGAGTTCCCCGTCGTGTCCGAACACCATGTCCACCCGTGCCAGATGTCGGCAGCCGAGGGCCTGGTAGGCGCACAGGGCGGCCTCCTGTGTTTTCCTGTAGAGGCTCTCGATCAGCGAGACCGGCACTACGTATTCGGTGTCTTCGTCGCTGTATTTCGCCTCGTAATTGAAGAACTCGCGTTTGCTCCTGATCTCCACGATCGGCAGGGGCCGCCCGTCCAGCACTCCGACGGTGAGCTCGCACCCGTGTACGTGGCGCTCCAGCAGCAGGCGCCTGTCGCGTTCGGCGGGCCTGCCACCGGCGGGGACGACGCCCGCCCGCGCGGCCCTCTCCAGCGCAGAGGGAAGCTCCGCTTCGCTGCGGACGATGCTGACGCCGAGGCTCGAACCGCCGCAGGCCGGCTTGCACACCAGCGGGTAGCCCAGTTGCCTGGCCCGTGCGAGGAGACCGTCCCGGTCCTGCCCCCCCACCACCAGGTAGTCCGCCGTCGGGACCGAGTGCCGGATGAAGGCACGCTTGGAAGCGACCTTGTCCATCCCCAGGCGGCTGGCTTCCGGCCCGCTTCCGGTGTACGGAATGCCCATTTGCTGGAGCAGGAGCTGAACCTGTCCGTCTTCCCCGAACTCGCCGTGCAGGGCGATGAACACGAGGTCGGGGGCGATGCGGTCGAGCGGCTGCGCGCTGCGGGCCTTTATGTCCACGGGGAACACCTGGTGCCCCGCCTGCCGAAAGGCGGAGGCCACGGCGGCTCCCGACTTGAAGGATACCTCTCGCTCGTTGCTCACGCCGCCCATCAGGACGGCGATTCTGTAATTGCGCTGCATCCGCTTGCGTCCTTCCCGTTCTCAGGCGACGGTTCGCCGCGACTCCCAGTGTTTGAGTTCCGGTTCGAGCTCAATGCCGAACCTGCCCCGGACCGCCTCGCGCATCATTTCCATGAGCAGCAGCACGTCCTGGGCGCGCGCCTCGGCGAGGTTGCAGATGAAGTTCGCGTGCAGGCGGGAGACCTGCGCGTCGCCGACTCGCTTGCCCTTCATGCCACAGCGCTCCAGCAGCTTGCCAGCCGGGGCGGCGGGGGGATTCTTGAAGACGCAGCCGGCGCTCGGGGTGCCGACGGGGTGACGGCCGGCCTTCTGGCGGAGGTTCCGCCTCATGAGGCCCCCGATCAGCTCCGGGCTGCGCGGTTCCAGTGCGAGCTCCGCTTCGGTAACGATGCGGCCGCCAAGCGCCGAGGTGCGGTATGCGAAAGCGACTCGCTCGGCGGGGATTTCCTCCACGCGGTTGGCCTCCCCCAGGGACCACGTCCTCAGGACGCGCTCGCCGATGGAAGAACCCCACGCCCCGGCGTTTCCGGCCAGTGCGCCGCCGAGGGTGCCGGGGATGCCCGCCAGGAATTCCAGCCCCCCCAGGCCGGCGCCGAGGCAGTAGCCCAGAAGCTCCCCAAGGCGCACCCCTCCGCCTGCGCGCAGCGTGGTTGGTCCCGTTCGCTCTATCCAGTCGAAGCCGGGCGAGCAGAGGTGGATGACGGCGAACGGCAGGCACCCGTCGTCCACGAGGAGGTTCGAACCTCCTCCCAGTATGCGGAAGGGAAGACCATGGCGCCGGCAGCGCTCCCGGGCACATTCCAGCTCCCGATAGCCGCAGGGCCTGCAGTAGAAAAGGGGCCGCCCGCCTATTCGGAAGGTGGTCAGATTCCGCATCGAGACGCTGCTGTGATTTCTGCTCCTCAGCAAGGTCCTCCTCCCTGCGGCACAGGGTGCGAATCAGGCGGCGATCTGCCGGCGTTCCC
>JAUWZH010000129.1 GCA_030615435.1 Candidatus Brocadiaceae bacterium
AGCTTGTTGATCTCCCGGGCACAGATTCAGGAGTTTCTCCTGCCGCGCATGAAGCGGATGATGGACCTGGCGCACGAGGCCGGCGCTTACGTGTTCCACCACAACGACGGTGCCGTTCGCGAGATCCTGCCGGACATGATCAGGGCCGGCATTGACGTGCTCAATCCGATCCAGTGGCGCTGCGCCGGAATGGAGCGCGAGGGTCTGAAGCGCGACTTCGGCGACAGGATCGCCTTCCATGGCGCGATGGACAACCAGCAGACGCTCCCTTTCGGCACGGTCGCGGAGGTGAAGCAGGAGGTCCTGGACAACATACGCATCCTCGGCGCCCGGGGCGGGTATTTCCTGGCTCCCTGCCACAAGATCCAGGCCGTCGGGCCACCGGAGAACATCGTCGCCATGTACGACACGGCTTACCAGAACGGATGGTACTGAGGTTTTCGATTCTTGCCCGCCAGCCGTCTGAGCAGAGAGGTGTCCATGAGTCAAGAGACGCCGCGCGAGCGGTTTCGCAAGGTCATCCGTCACGAGCAGCCTGAACGCATGCCGTACGTGTTTGCAGAGCCGCGGGCGAGCACCTTCGCAGCCTGGCGCAAGCAGGGCCTGAGCGAGGAGCAGCAGAGCCGCTGGGACGACTTTATCGGAGCCGACGGCAGCATGGGCATCGGGATGTTCTACCTCGGCCCGCTGCCGCCCTACGAGGAAAAGCTCATCGAGGAGAAAGACAACAAGCGTATCTGGACCGATTGCATGGGCGCCACGCGGATAGACGCCATCAACCAACCCACCTCGGGCTTCGCCACGCGCTCCTATCTGCGCTTCCCCGTCGAGAGCCGCGAGGACTGGGAGGCGATGAAGTTCCGCTACGACCCGCATACGCCCGCCCGCACGGTGCCCGCCGACGCCCCCGAGCGGTACAGGAGCATGAACCCCGACGTCTACCGGCAGTACCATGCCGGCACCTGCTGGAGGGAGCTGGTGGGGCGCTGCAACAACTCACGGGTTCCCGTGAATGCCGGCTGTTGGGGCCCGTACTGGGCCGTGCGCGACTGGGCGGGCTTCCTGGGACTGTCCATCATGATCAAAGACCAGCCGGAGCTGGTCCACGACATGATGGAGCACTGGACGTGGTTCATCATGGAGCTGTTCGACGAGCCGCTGCGCCGCATCAAGGTGGACCACTTCTGCCTCGGTGAGGACATGGCTTTCAAGACCCAGGCCATGCTGTCGCCGGCCGACATGCGCCAGTTCATGCTGCCCCGCTACGAGAGGCTCTACAGCTTCTTCAAGGAGCGCGGCGTCGAGACGGTGACCATGGACAGCGACGGCTACAACGGGCAGATCCTCGACGTGTTCTACCCCGGGGCGCTCGATGGGATTAATCCCATCGAGATCGCGGCGGGGAACGAGCCGGAGGTGTTCTTGCAGGAATATCCCGGCATTTTCCTTCAGGGCGGCATTGACAAACGGGAGCTGCGCTTCACGAGGGAGCGAGTGCGGGCCGAGGTCGTCAGACGCTACCGCGCGGCCCGCAGATACGGGGGCTACATCCCCACCGTGGACCACGGCGTGCCCCCCGACATCCCGCTGCGCAACTTCCTCTACATGGTCGAACTCATCAAGGGATTCGCCAACGGTGAGGACCTGGAGACTTACGAGCCGCCGTGCGAGCTGGAAGAAGAGCTTGGGCCAATCGAGGAGATGTTCGACCCGAAGAAGGCTGTGCAGGAAGCCTATGGTCACTGAGCCTTCCCGCGCTGCGGCAGGACGCGGGGCTCAGGGGTGGTACTCGGCGTTTATCTCGACGTAGCGTCCGGACAGGTCGCAGCTCCAGATGGTGGCCTCGGCATTGCCCTCCCGCAGGTCGAGGCGGATTGTCACCTCCGGGCCGGCGACCTCCGAGGCGGCGTCTGCGCCGGTGGGCAGGCCGTTCTCGAACACCCGCACCGTCCCGAGGTCGAGGCAGACATTGTCCGGGTTCAGCGCCACACCGCAGTAGCCCGCCGCACAGACGATCCGCCCCCAGTTGGGATCGCCCCCGTGGATGGCGCACTTCACGAGCTGGCTCTCGGCGACGGCGCGGGCGCACCGCTCGGCTTCCTCGGCGGTCCGCGCGCCGACGACGGTTACCTCGATGAACCTGGTGGCCCCCTCGCCGTCCCGGACCATTTGCCGTGCCAACTCCCCCATCACGCGCAGAAGCGCCTCCTCGAAGGCCCTTGCCACCGGCCCGTCGTCGGGCAGCTCCAGGCCCGAAGTGCCGCTCGCCAGCAGAAAGACGCTGTCGTTGGTGCTCGTGTCTCCGTCCACCGTGATTCGATTGAAGCTCAGGTCGCCCGCCCTCTTCAGCACCTGCTGGAGCAGGGGGGCAGGCGCCCTTAGGTCGGTGGTCAGGAAAGCGAGCATGGTCGCCACCCTCGGTGCTATCATCCCGGAGCCCTTGGCCATGCCCCCTACGCAAAACGGCCGGCCGCCCGTCCTTGCGCGCACGGCGCAGGCCTTCGGGCGGGTATCGGTGGTCATGATGGCGCGCTCCGCCCCGCGGGCTGCGCGAAGTTCGGCGGAAAGCGCGGCGTGGGCGGCGCGCACGCCTTCGGTGAGCCGCCCCATGGGCAGCGGATGGCCGATGATGCCCGTGGAGGCCACGGCCACGTGTCTCGGCTCGCATCCCAGAAGCTCCGCCACCAGCGCGGCGGTCCTCCGCACATCGCGGACCCCCTGCTCTCCGGTGCAGGCGTTGGCGTTGCCGCTGTTGACCACGACGGCCCTCAGCTCCTCGCAAGGCAGTATCGAGCGGTTCCACCGGACGGGGGCGGCGGCGAACTTGTTCGTGGTGAAGAGACCCGGCGCCGAGACCGGAGCGTCGCTGACGAGGAGGGCCACGTCCGGCTCGCCCTCGGCGCCCTTGATGCCGCACCGGCTCCAGCCGGCGCGAAAGCCCCCGGGCGACAACACAGAGCCGCCGTCTATTGATTCCATTTCCATGCAAGCCCCCCCGTCTGGGGAATTCGGCGCTATCTTATAGCAGCACCCGCTGCGTGGTGTCAAAGCATCAGGGAGGCCTCACCGCCACTCCCTAGGCTGATGTCACGGCTGAGCCCGCCTGGGCCTGTGGCATCGGGGTCAGCTTCGCAGGGCGGCGAGTTTCCGGTAGAGCCGAAGGGTCTCCTCGACGCTGCGCTCTGCGTGCCACTCCGCACGCAGGCTCTGCCGGGCACGCAGCCCCGACTCCGCCAGACGCGAGGGGGAGGAGAGAGCTTCTCTGAGCGTGGCGGCCAGGGCTTCGGGGTTCTCGGGCGGCACCAGAAACCCGTCCCGCCCGTGCTCGATGAACTCTTCCATGCCGGAGATCAGCGTAGCGATCATCGGGCGAGCCGCCGCCTTCGCCTCCAGCAGCACGTAGGGCATTCCCTCCGCCTGCGAGGGCATCACCACCAGGTCGCAGGCGGCGTAGTAGAGGCGCATGTGTTCGGCCTGCCCGTGCAGCTTGACCACGTCGGATAGTTGAGGCGAGGCGATCTGATCTGCAAGCCAGCCGTGCAGCGGCCCCTCCCCGACTATGACGACTTGCAGGCCGGGCACCCGTTCCTTCAGCAGCCTCGCCGCTTCCAACAGGATGTGCAGTCCCTTGTGCGGGCGGAAGCGCCCTGCGAACAGGACGACCGGCCCCGCCTCCTTCAGGTCCAGAGCGCGCCGGGCTTCCTTCCTGTCCGGACCGCTGAACTCCTCTGCAACAACGCCGTTCGGCACTATCACCGTCCGCCCCGGATCTGCCAATCGGGCGTGGATCAGGACGTTGAGCTGGTAGTTGCTCAGCAGCACGAAGGTGTCCGTCCAGCGGGCTGCCATCCGTTCGAGCGCCCGGTAAAGGACGCGGCCAGTTCCGCCGTTGGCGAATGGGAATGGAAAGACGTGCGGCGTGTAAATGGTCCGGGCGCCCGTCATCCTGCCGGCAAGCCGGCCCAGGAATCCGGCCTTCGCGCAGTGAGCGTGGACCACGTCGAAGCGCTCACGCGCGCACAGCCGCAGAATGGCGAGGAAGGCCCGGAGGTCGCTGGGAGGGTTGATGGCGCGGCTCATCGGGATTTCGTGCACGGGCCAGCCGGCACTGCTCCAGCGCCGGAAGGCCTCGCGCACGTGCAGCCCTCGCTCTGCGGAAAGGGCCAGGTGGATGTCGAATTCCCGCCCGTCGGCAAACCGCAGCAGGTAGTCCAGGTGCCGCAGCGTCCCACCCAGAACCCCTTCCATCGCGATCAGCACCTTGATGCGAGTGTCAGGACTCGACCGGCTCACCAGCTGCCTCCTCGGCGCCCTCCCCGCGGCGGCGCCAGCCGCGTCTCTTGACCCACTGCACGACGTCCCGCATCTCCTCGAACCGCAGCACCAGCAGGCAGACCGCTGCCGCTGCGAGGCCGGCCAGCGCGGGAATGGCGCAGTGAAGGAGCTTCATCAACTCGTACATGCCGCTTGGCGGCCGGCGGAAGGTCACGTCGTCGAGATAGACCGGCCCGACGTCCACCTCCTCCAGTGTCACGGTCTCCACGCTGCGGAACCGGTCCTTCGAGTCCAGCCCGATGTCCTTCCATGATATCTCCACCGTCTGCCATTGGCCCGGCGGAAGCTCGACGACTTTCCTGCCTCCTTGGTTTGCGGCCAGCAGCGTGACCACAGGGTGGCTCGACTCGCTGCCCCGGTTCAGCAGACGACACCGGAACAATTCGGTGCCGGAAAGGTCGAAACCGCGCAAGTCCTTCTCGATCATGCCGACTCCCCGCGAGATGCACAGGGCGTACCGCTCCGACTCGCCCTCGGTCGCGGCGTTCCTTGCCCTGGGGGTCTCTTGCGCCCCGCCCTCAGCGTGCGCCCACCCGTTCGTATCGAAATCCTCGGACCACATCACCTGGCCCGTCTCATCGTTCACAAGTCTTACCTCGTCGAGGTACATCCGGTGCTCCCCTGGCGGACCCCACGGTTCCAATTCCAGCCAGTGGATCCGGTCCAGCCGCCCCTCGCCTCTGAGTTCGCACGACAGCTCCTGCCACGCCCCGCCCCAGGCTGCTTCGTCGAACTCCTGCTCGAAGATCCTTTCCAGCTTGCCGTCCCGTTCGATCTCCACGGCCACGCCTGACATCTTGCCCGGGGAACTGAGGGAGAACTCGAGGCGCAGGTCCCCGTCCGTCTTGATCCCTCTCATCTCCCGGTAGAGCGAGCAGCGCGTGCGGCGACGGCGGCGGTTGTATTGCATCATCACCGCCAGTCCGTGCCCCTCGCCCGGCGCCTCGACGATGCCGATTACCTTTGCGTTGAGCGAGAACCACGTCTCCGGTCCCGTCTCGAAGTTGTCCACCACGACCTTGTGCTGGCGGTAGTGCTCGAAAGGCAGGCGGCGCTGCAGTTGCGCGTGGGCAACCCAGGTGGCCGCGCCCACAGCGGCGGTGAGCACGGCGAGCCTGGCGGCAAAGGCCAGCGAACGCCTGGCGGGCAGCACCGGCACTCGCCGCCGGAGCAGTCCCAGCAGGATGAGGTTCTTGAATACTCGCGAGACCGGATAGGCCAGCGCAGTAAGGAAGAATATCTGGACCGGATAGTCAAGCCCCATGCCGTAGATCGGCACGACGAGGAACGCGAACTGAAAGAACGTGGCGGCAATCCCCATCAGCGCGGGCGTCCACATGCGCTGCAGGCTGAAGTAGCTCTGCATGATGACGTATTCCCAGGCGTACATGAGCAGCCCGCACGCGAGCAGCGCGAGGGCAAGAGCGGTATAGTGCAGGTGCACCGCCGCCCAGTCCCCTCGATCCAGAACCAGTCGCGAGACCGGGTCCCGCAGGATGATCGTCATCACCGTGAGCGGCACGAATCCGAGAGCCAGCATGTAAATGGCCTTGGTCACAACGTCCGCGAGGACGGCGTGGTCTTTCTTGCCGGCCAACTCGCACAGGTAGGGGAACATCGCGACGCCGAGCGCGTAGGCCACCATCGTGGTGGGCAGCAAGGCGATGCGACGCGCGTACTCGATGTCCGAGAACACCCCGCGGACCGTGAGGGACTGGAAATAGAAGGTCGTCAGGTCCCTGTAGGCCGCAAAGACCGTGCTGACGATCAGCGGGGCCGCCAGCGCCGCAAAACGGGCCATCACGCCCGCCTTGTGACGGGCCCGCAGCCAGAGCTGCGCGGTGAACGCCGTGACCGCAAGCAGGGCGAGCGTGAGCTTCAAAATGTCGCGGTAGGCAAAATCCCCCGGCAGGAGCCTTCCCATGAGCTTCAGGCCGACCGTCGTGCTGACCAGGAAAGCCGCGCAGATTGCTGCTTCCTTCCAGAACCGCCCCCCGCTTAGGCTCGGCAGGGCGGGCCGGTAGAGTCCTGCGCGGCGGCGCAGCCCGAACAGCGTCACGCCGATCATGCCGACCGACCCGACCAGGAAACCCACCGCCACAGCCAGGATGCCGAGGTGCAGATAGCGGTAGGTGACATACAGGCCCACCGCCCAGGCGAGTTTCTGGGTAGCTTCTGCGGCGCAGGGATAACTGAATACCTTGTAGCTGTTCAGGACGCTGCGCATCGGCAGGTAGAGCACCATCAGCGCCGCCCCGGGCATGATCCACCTGAGCAGCCGAATTGCCAGGGCTTGCGCCTCGGGCCCGAAGCCCGGCACGAGGGTTTCGGTGATGGGTTGGGCGTAAAGATACACAACGAGCATCATTACGGCGCAGCCCATAAGGACGAGGTTGAAGACCGTGCTGGCGAACTCCCATGCCGCCCGATCGCCGCGCTTGTTCTTCTCTTCAATGAATATGGGCGTGAAGGGCGGGATGAGGATCTGGAGGCTGCGCGAGAAGATCAGCCCGTAAACCACCGCCTGCGCGGCGAAGAAGTATGCGTCCGACTCGACGTCGGCCCGATAGAGGCGCCCCACGAGCGCGTTGAGCAGGAATCCCCCGAATTTCCAGAATACCCAGAAGAAAATCACCACCAACGTGGCGCGCACAATGTGATATGCCACGCCGCGCGCGACGTTCTCCCCCGAAGTTCCGGCAGGCCTCGACACCGGCGTATGCGACATGTCCCCGCTTTCACGCAGAAGCCAGAAGC
>JAUWZH010000337.1 GCA_030615435.1 Candidatus Brocadiaceae bacterium
GAAGGACGCACTGGCAATCCTCGAGCGCGTGGGACAGCAAAAAACGGAATTGATCAAGCTGAAATTCTCCGATGACGCGACGCCGGGGGCACTGGAGAAAGCTGTCGAGGCCTACAAGCGCTTCCTGGCCAACCGGCGCGAGGAGGTGAAGCAGATCCAGGAAGACGTGTTGAAGGCAAGTCAGGAGGCGAGCCTGAAGGTGACCCGTCTGACACAGGAGATGGAGGAGGCCGCCGACGCGTGGGCGGCGAGACTCTCCGCGGTCGCCTCAAGAGGCCGCGAGGGAATCGCTGAAGAAGTGCGCAGCATCGAGGAGGCCCTCCGGGCGCAAGAAAGGCTCCACGCCGCCATTCAGAACGTCCGAGCAACGGAAAAGAGACTGAGTGCGTTCCTCAAGGGTCTGGAGAACAACGTGAAAGGCCGATCCGTGGAACTCGAAAGAAAGGCCGCGGACCTCCCGGACCCGCGGCCGATCCTGAAGAAGATCGAGGAAATGGAGGCGAGGATCAAGGCTCTGAACGAGAACCTCGAAGAGCAGTTCCTGCAGGAACCGCATCTTTTCAACGACCTGAAAAAGCTCGCCGAACTCAGTGCGCGCAAGAAAGCGATCGAGGGCGAGGCCGAAGAGCTACGGGAACTGCTCGGAGCTTTCCAGCAGCTTGAGGCGGAAGCTGAGGCCGCCCCTGAGGAGGAGCCTTCCGGGGAACAGGGCGCCGAGTAATCCGGGGGTTCCCAGGCGCACCTTGCCGCTTCTGTGCACGCTTTTGCGCCCCAGTGAGGGAAAGGCTTCCGACGGTGGAGGAGTTGTTGGACTACATCCTTCTGGGGCTGCTCCAGGGCGCCACGGAATTCCTACCCGTCAGCAGTTCCGGGCATCTGGTGGCTGCCCAGAAGTTTCTTTCGGTGAAGGCTCCCGAGTTGTTCCTGGGAGTCTGCCTCCACTTCGGCACGCTGGTGGCGATCCTCATCGTTTTCCGCCGCGAGGTCCTCGGCCTCATCGCCGATGGCCTCAAGGGGGCTTACCTGCTGCTGCGGCGCAGCCCGCGGGAGGAGATAGCGCGGCGCGCGCCCCTGTTCAACATGGCGCTGGCCATTGCGCTCGGCACCCTCCCCGCCGCCCTCGTAGGGGTGTGCTGCCGCGACGCCATAAGGGGGTTGTTCGAAGGCAACCTGCACCTGCGCGTCAGCGGGGGACTGATCATGGTGACCGGCATCGTCCTGTTCGCCGGCCGATACGCACCGGCGGGACACGCCAGGGCAGTCGGCCCGTTCAGGGGCCTCCTGGTGGGGATGGCCCAGGCGGCCGCGCTGCTGCCGGGGCTGAGCCGATCCGGCCTGACCATCGTGGCGGGCTATTTCCTGGGTCTTGAGCGGGGGCTTGCGGCCCGGTTCTCGTTCCTGCTCGCCGTCCCCGCACTCGTCGGGGCGATGGTGCTGGAGGTAGCGTGGCTCCTGCTCGGCAAGAGCTCCGGTATAGCCGGTGAGGAGACCGCACTGGTGGGCGGGGAAATCGTGGGGCTTCTTTGCGGCACCGCTCTGGCGGCGGTCGTCGGCACCGTCTGCCTGATCCTGCTCCTGAGGGTGATTCAGAGGGGAAAACTTCACTGGTTCGCCGCCTATTGCGTGCCCGCCGGAGCCCTCCTTGTGGCACTGAGCTTCCTCGCGTGAAGGGGCAATGGCAAGGCAGAAGCGACGCCAAACCGACAAACGCCGGGCCAACGAGCGGGATGGGTTCGGCTCCTACGTGCGGGAGTCCCGGCGGCTGGGCCTGAGCATCACCCTCGTGCTCCCTCTGGTGCTCCTTTACCAGATCGGCATCGTGCAGGGCGGCAGTTCCACGCGCAACATCGCCGAGGTGTGGCTCACCTGGCCGATCTGCCTGCTGGGGGTGCCCGCAGCAACGGTGGTGAACCTGCTCCTGCTGGCGGCGCTGCTTTACGCGTTGTGGGAGATGGAGCGCGGCGGCCCGATGTGCCTGGGCTACATGGCGATGATGGTCCTTGAGAGCCTGCTCTACGCGCTTGCCATGTTCACCGGGATGACGGCTGTGGCCGCGTTCGTGCACGGCGCCGTGGGGCCCTACCTGGTCCTGGGAGGCGCGGCGCGGAGCCTGTTGCTGCTTTCGCTCGGCGCAGGGGTCTACGAGGAGCTGCTGTTCCGACTGCTTCTCATCGGAGGGGGCGCGACGGTGCTGAGCAAGGTGTTCCGCTTCAACGCCTTCTGGAGCACCACCATCATGCTGGTGGCCTCAAGCGTGCTTTTCGCCGCCGCCCATCACGTAGGCTCGATGGCGGAACCGCACGAACCCTTCGTCTTCGTCTTCCGCGCGCTCTGCGGGCTTGCGCTCGGTCTCATATTCGTCGCCCGCGGGTTGGGCGTGGCGGTCTGGACGCATGCCCTCTACAACGTGCTGGTCCTCGTCGTCGCCCGGTAGCAACGCCTTTCTCCCTGCGAGAGCGCTTCCTCACGCGACTCCCAGGCCAGGATCGGTTTCGCGCCTCGTCTC
>JAUWZH010000367.1 GCA_030615435.1 Candidatus Brocadiaceae bacterium
CGATAATCATCGAGCGGATCCAGCACCTCGCGCTGACCGGGGGTGCGGCCGCGGGTCGGCCTGATCCGCCGCGCAATCAGACCGATCTTCCCCAGGCCGCTCTCGAACGTCAGGGGCAGTCCGTTCGGCCAGTAGAGCCGAATGCCGTTGACATTCTGAGCGGCGTGACAGCCCGAAATGAAGGCGGCGGCGCCCGGCCTGGCGCTCATCAGCGCGAAGCGCAACACCTCCGGTGATGTGATGCCGAGGCTGACGGTGTGCATGCCCCCCGCGCTCGCCCCTTCACAGAATATCCGGGCGAGGTTGCGGGAGTTCTCCCGCAGGTCGCACGCCACCGCCAGGGAGGAGATGCCGCCGGATTCGGCCCGCAGGTACTGAGCGGCTGCCGTGCCGATCTTGCGCACGACGTATTCGTTGATCTCGGCGGGCACGCGCCCGGCAATGGAGGTGGTGCGGAAAATGCTCCGCTTCACCTTCGGATCCTCGGTCGCGCCTGCGCCGGCCTCTTCCCCGTGATGTTTGCACACGAGGCACTTCCCATAGTGATTCACCTGCCGGGCCAGGCAGATGGGAAGCGATATCTCATACGACTCTCCCGGGCACCTCCGTTTTTCAGTGGCGTCTAGTTTGGCCATGACCGCCCCAACTGCTCTGCGTCGAAGTGCCTTGCGCGCGGCGAACCCGATTCAGGTTACAGCAAACGCTCGCTGCCGGTCAATAAAGCGACGCTGCTTCACAGCCGCGCCGGGATGCGCAACGGCTCGGCTTCGGAGCTTCTCGCCCGCGCGGATTCTGCCCCCACTTCACTGCGTCATATCGTCGTCTTCGTCATCCTCCGTCGGCGGGGCGCCGGGGGGAGGCTTCTCCCGGATGGAGCCGAAACCCATCCGCCTGAAGACGGTCACCTGACCGCGTTCGACCTTGCGCTTGAACCAGCGCTTGATGGCGTTGCGGATGAGGGCCCGGCTCGGCGGCAGCAGGAGGACAAAGCCCGCTGCGTCGGTCAGAATCCCCGGGGTCAGCAGCAGGGCGCCCGCCACGAGAATCAACACCCCGTCCAGGAGGCTGTTGGCGGGAATCTCCCCCCCGGCCACCTGTCGCTGCATTTTGCGCACCACACGCAGCCCTTCGGCCCTCGCCAGAATCGCCCCCATCACGCCTGTGCCGAGGATGACCAGCAGCGTCACCTTGATATCCGTCCAGTCCGTGAGCTTCAGCAGCAGGTAAAGCTCGGCAATCGGCACGAGCGTCAGCAGCAGGAGGAGTTTCCAAAGCATTTCTTGCGGCCCTGAATTGACTCGGCACCACGGCGAGAGGTAAACTCGACCGCTGGACTGCCTCAGCATTCCCCGTCCCCGTATTCTAACAGGATCGGCGGGGGTTGTCAGGCACACAGAAATGGAGTGGGCTTGCGGTGAACGCGGTTCCCTACGCAGCGGCGGCCCTCGTGCTCGCGGGCGCGTTTCTCTGCATCTGGATGGTCTTCATCGAGCCGCGTCGTTTCCGGCTCTGGCGCGTTGCCGTGCCGAGAGTCGCGGAGCGAACGGGCGAGGAGGTGTCCGTCTCAGCACAACGCCTGCCGGCCCTCACGATCCTGCACATCAGCGACACGCATTTCGGGGGCCGTGACGGGGCGAAGCTCGGCTTCCTGCGGCGGGCGGCGCAGGAGCCCTGCGACCTGGTCCTCTTGACCGGTGAC
>JAUWZH010000325.1 GCA_030615435.1 Candidatus Brocadiaceae bacterium
GCCGCGAACGGCCCTGGAAGAGCGTCAGCCTGCCCTGCGAGGCCGGCCAGAACTCCAGTTCCAGTCGCGATCCGTCGCTGGCCAGACGTTTGGGGAGCATGGCCGCGAAATCCTGCATCCGCAGGTAGAGGCTGCGGCGGCCGTCGCCCACACCCAGCCAGTCCGGCGTGCTGATCAGCGGCGGGCGCAAGTGCAGCGGATAGCACACGTCGTCCAGGAGCATGACCGGATCCTCGACGTGCGCCCGGCCGCGCGTCTCATCCGCCACGATCGCCACCGGCGCCGGGTTGAAGACCTCACGCGGGACATACAACAGCCCGTGGACACTCTGCACGAAGTGCCGCTGCGTTCTCGTGCCCAGGGCCCGGTCCCACTCCATGGCCATCCGGCCGACATCAATTTCCTCCCGCCCCTTCTCGAGGTTGAAGAAGTGGTAGTCCATGCGCAGGACCGGCCAGCCCGCCCAAAGCTCCACATCCAGGCGGTAGTTCAGGAGCCTCGCGAGCGAGGCGTCGAAGTGCGCCCCCGTAACGCGAACCCGCACCCGCAGCGGGGAGTCTTCCATGACGTCCATCGCCCGGCCCTGCTCGCGCGTCGTATCGGCCGCGTCTACGACGAATCGCAGGTCCTGCGGCCGGGCCAGGTAGCTGTAGCCCAGCGCCTGCACCTCCCGAATCGGTCCAGGGCCGGTCGTGTCGAGAACCACTCGGACCAGGCCGTTGTCGAGGGTCGCCTCCCCGCCCGAGCGGGAGAACGTGACCTGGCGGGGCGGGGCGGGCTTCGTGCCCCCCGGCGCGTCCAACCTCACCCGATGCCGGCCCTTCTCAGTGGCCGTGAAGGCAAGCAGCGCCCAGCGGGCAGAGCCATCCGGCCAGGCAGCGAGGACACGAGCCGCCAGCGGCCGGCACCCGCCACTCGGTGCGATCAGGGCCAGCGATGACGGATCGCCGACTGTGCCGCGCTCGAACGGCACGCCGATCACCACCGGCAGGCCGCCGCACTCGCTGTCGGCGGCGAGGACATCCACCGCGGGTTCGTTCAGGGACATCTGCTGTCCTCCCAAAGGTCAAGGGGTCGCGCCCGCGCACCCGCAGGATTGCGGTGGCCCTGCGAAGGATAGCGCAGGCGACCAGACAATCGCGAACGCGGCACTCGCGCCCGGAGCCCTCCGCCACGGATCCCGCTCGGCTTTGTGGGCCTTGCCAAGCCTCGGCTCTTTTCGTATGATCTGCACCAAGACGATTGTACCCGGTCGCTTGGACAGGTCAATGCGCGCGGACTTCTCTCGACACTTCGTCCTCTCCCTCGCTAAGTAGACGCGGCCGAAGCATAGCACTTCGAAACTGCCTCCAGTATGTGAACAATGGAAGTGGCGCCGGGCGGCCCGCCTGGCCCGTGCCCACCAAACAGCCACGGGGAAGGCAGCGGCCGAGGCTACCACTGCGCCGAGCTTGCAGCCGCCCTTTCTCCCCAGGGGCGGGCTCAGGCTCCCCTTCCGCAAGGGGGTCACCATGTCCAGGCGGACAAACTGCTCCCCTTTGACGAATGATCTCGCTTTGGGTATCTTGTGATGCTCGACGATATCGCAGAGATGGGTGAAATGCTCTGAAGCGTGAGATTCCGGTTCAACGGCTTCAGTCCTGTTGGCGTGCTGCTACAGCGGAAATCCCGAATACAATAAGAAAAGGACGGAGGCGCTGAGATGCCTGGTCCAGGCGCTGAACTCATCGGTGAAGACGAAAAGCAAGAGCTGTTGGAGGTGCTTGAAGGGGGATACCTGTTTCGCTACGGCAGCCCGGACACCCCGGCCTTCAAGGCGAAGGTCTACAGGCTCGAGCAGGAGGTGGCCGGATTGGCTGGCGTGCGCCATGCGGTCGCGGTCAACTCCGGGACCAGCGCTCTGCTTGCTGCCCTGAGCGCTCTGGGCGTTGGGCCAGGTGACGAGGTGATTGTGCCCGGCTATACGTTCATTGCCAGCATGTCGTCCGTCGTTTACGCACGAGCGGTGCCGGTTCTGGCTGAGATTGACCGCACTTTTAATCTGGATCCCACGGATGTGCGCTCCAAGATCACCCCGCGCACGAAGGCCATCATGGTGGTGCACATGCTAGGCAATCCGGCCCGTCTGGATGAGTTGAAAGCCGTTGCAGAGGAGCACGGCCTGCTCCTAATAGAGGATTGCGCGCAGGCGTTCGGCGCCACATATAAAGGGCGCGCCGTCGGCTCCATTGGACACGCCGGCATATACAGCTTTAACATCTTCAAGATCATTACGGCCGGCGACGGCGGCATGGTTATCACTGACGACGAGGCGACCTACCGCCGCGTGTTCGCCTTCCACGACCAGGGGCATTCTCCCCTGCGCCTGGGGATAGAGATGGGCCACAGGCCCTTTATCGGCCTTGACTTCCGGATGACCGAGCTGACGGCCGCCGTGTTGCTTGCGCAGTTGCGTAAGCTGGACGCCATCTTGTCCCACCTGTCAGCCAACAAGCGGCGTTTCAAAGAAGCCGTTGCCGACCTGCCTGGTATCGAATTCCGCGAGATCACCGATCCAGAGGGAGAGTGTGCCACGTTGCTCACAGTGATCCTGCCAACTGAGGAAGTTGCCAGGAAGATCGCCGGTGCCCTGGGCACCAAGGTGGTGGCCGATTCTGGCTGGCACGTCTATGCAAACATGGAGCAGCTCC
>JAUWZH010000118.1 GCA_030615435.1 Candidatus Brocadiaceae bacterium
GTCAGGTTGATTGTCGGAAGGTGCAGGGAGAATCCGATGAAATCGTGCTCCTTGGGGTTGGCCGTATGTCTGATGCTGGTCGTGCTCGGCTGTAAGGGGCCGGAGAGAGTCGCCGGGGAAGGACCTTCCGGGGTCGTGCGCACGGACGCCGCCGAGGAGTCAAGCAGGTTCATCTCCGCTGTGGGTGTGGGGGCGAGCGGCCCGGACGAATCGGCGAGGCTGCACGAGGCGGACCATGCAGCGCGGACCCGGCTCGCGCGCAGGCTGAGCGATTACGTCAGCGAGACGGTGCGGGAATTCCTTCGGCTTCATCCCAACTACGCCGATCCCGCCTCCAGCGCCTCCCGGAACTTCGTGGGGGCAGTGAGCACTGAGGTGTCCAACGCCTTCCTGAGACAGAGCTTAGGATACGAGAGCTGGCACGACACTCGCCGGCGAGCCGCTTACGTGCTCTACCGCGTGCCCATCAGCAGGGTCAACGAGAAGATCCTCCAGAAAGTCCGCTACACCCTTGGGGAGATCAACCCGTTCACTCGCTCTCAGGAGGAGGCCGCCCTGAAGAGCCTGAGTCAGTTCCTCGACACCGTGCTCAAGGAAAGAATCAAGGCGGCATCCAGTCGGGAAAAGGAGCGCGGCCGGGGTCCGCTCGAGGCCCCGCCGCCCGAGTGGCGCTCTGTCGGTCGTCACCCCGATTACCCGGCGGCGAGGTTCATGACTGCCGTTGGGCTGGGACCGGGGCGAGAAGAGGCTCAGAACAGCGCCCGTGCCGAGTTGTCCCGACAGATCGAGGTGCACGTCGAGGACCGGTTCCGCAGCATCACCGCTTCGCCGACCGAGGACGGTTTGAGCCGTAACATCCGACTGGTTGAGCAGGAGACCGTTCGCTTTACAGAGAACGACTTGCTGGCGACCAGGATAGCCGAGGTCTGGTACGACCCCATGATAGACGTCCATTATGCGCTGGGCGTTCTGGACCGCGACACGGCGGCCGCCGTCTATCGTGAGCGCATCGAGGAGGCGGTGCAGGACGCGAGGGAGTTGTTCGAGTCCGCCCGCAACCACCACAAAGCCGACAATTACAACACGGCCCTTCTGGAGTACCTCCAGGCCGTGCTGCGCGTCCAGAGGGCGCTCAGGTGGCAGCTTGCCGGCATGGTCGTGCGGCCGGCGACGGCCCAAGAGTTTGCCACTCTCACCGAGGCGGTAAACCTGCGGGAGATCAAGGGCGAGTTGCGGGAACTGATGGGTGAATTCTCCCTCAGAAAGGTCAGTGGCGACGGCCAGTGGACCCCGACTGGAGTGGCGCTTCGCAAGCCGCTGACGGTCGCCGTGTTCGCCGGCGAGGAAGCCGCGCCCGTGGGGGACGTGCCCCTGCGTTTCCGTTTCGTCGGCGGCGGCGGCGTGTTGGAGGAGGCGCTCAAGACGCGCGAGGATGGCACGGCCCGCTGCACCGTAACGAAGATAGAGCCTTCTGAAGAGGCCGTAGGGGCCATAGAGTGCACCCTGGCGCCGGAAAGGCTGGTGCCGGATGCCGACCTCACCGGCGTGGTCCTGCCCTCCGTCACCTTTACGTACGTGCTGAGGACCAGGGCGAACACGTTCTTTGCGCTGCACGTGGATGAGAAGACCATCGGAGGGAGGCGCGCCGCCGCCCCGGTGGTGCAGGACGTGGTCAGAGAAGCGTTGACGGCCGCCGGATTCAACCTGATAGAACGATCGCGCCTGCCCGAATCGGGCGCTTTCGAGGACTTGCCGGGTGATGCTGATGCCGAGAGCGTGCTGCGAGCAATCTCGGAGCTCAACAAGAGCTTCAAAGGCAAAGGTTTCCTCATTGCGATAGTGGGGCAGGTGGGCTGCAACCTGTTGGAGGCGGTGGACACCTCGGTGGGCAGGCTCTACATCGTGCACGCTCCAGTTACGCTTCGGGCGATTGACGCGAGCCTGCCCCGGGAGCCGACGGTTCTGGTGGTGAACGCCGTGGGCAAGGATGCTTTTACGGACAACCGCCACGAGGCAGCCCGCCGCGCTCGCGTAAAAGCGGCAAATCTCGTCTCGCAAAAGCTCGTCGCCGCGCTCAACCGGAAATTCGGCCCGAAGTAGCGAGGAAAATGTTGGCTCCGGCGGCAGACGGGCGCGTGGAGGGCCGGTCAGCACCGAAGGGGATCTCTCGGAGGCGGCGAAGTTGGCGTCTTGCCGCTGAGCGGATTATGGCTCAGAGGAGGAGGTCCGCTGCGGGTTGTCATGGCGTTCCCGGGCCCTTCAGGTCCCTTGAGGTGCAAATCCTGCCGTGTTGACACCACAAGACGCTGTTGTGTATATTACTGCCTCGACGTGCTTTCGGGCCTTCAGCGCTGCCGCTGTCCTGTGGCAATGCGCCGGTTCCACAAAGCAGTGCAGGAGGATGCCCTTCTTTGGCGTGCTTTGAGGAGGCCGAAATGGCCGGCGACAGGGTGCTCATACTCAGCCTGGACGGGGGCACGTGGCGGGTACTCAGGCCGCTGGCAGAGCGGGGCGTGATGCCCTTCGTGCGCTGGATGACAGGTCGGGGCTGCTGCTCGGCCCTTCAGAGCACGATTCCACCCGTCACCGCCCCCGCGTGGACGAGCTACCTGACCTCTGTTTTCCCCTCGCGCCACTTGACCTACGATTTCCAGGCCTTCGACCGTCAGGAGGGCCGCCTGAAGTTCTTGCCCGATACCAGCGCTCTGCCGACCGGATGGGACCATCTGGAGGCCCTCGGCGAGCCCTACTGCTCAGTGGGCGTTCCCATGATGTACCCGCCCGGCCGGCGGGATCACGGGGTGGTGGTGTGCGGGCTTGATGCTCCCCGGGTGGAGGCGGCTTTCGGCTCGGAGGAAGTGCGCCGTCTGGCGGGACCGGACTACGAGCTGACGGTGCAGATTCAGAGCCATAGGAGCGATGGGGCCTTCCTGCGCCATGCGGCGCGGGTCGAGGAACGCCGCGGGGAGCTGACGATGAAGCTCGCCGAGAGATATCCGTGGCGAATCCTCCATCATCAGGTCCAGGCGACGGACGTCGTGCAGCACCGGCTGTGGCACGCCGTGGAACGCTGCCTCCAACAGAGCGAGCCGTCCGTGGAGGAGTTCTACCGAAGGACCGACGGCGTTCTGCAGCGGATATACGAGAAGTGCCGGCCCCGGTCCTGCCTGCTTATCTCAGACCATGGGTTTCGCCGCTTGCGGAAGGCGGTAACGTTGAATCGCTGGCTCCTGCAGCGCGGTTACTTGAAGCGCAGCAGCGGATTCAATCCGCTTGGTCCACTGCTGTCGCTGGCTCGCAAGCTCGACGTATTTGATCTGCGGAGGCTGCTATTCGGGCGCAGGCGGCTCTGGACACACCTGCTCGCCAGCGCCCACCTGGGCGGTTTCGACCTTGACGATAGCGTGGCCTTCGTTGGCAACGGATGTATGTTCGGACACCTTTTCCTCGGCGGGAGGGCCTCGCCGGAACGCGTTTCACGGCTTCTCGCAGAGCTCGAGGCCCTTGAGGACCCCGATGACGGGGGCGGGGTCATCGCACAGATTCTGTCTCACCGGGATGCCTATGGAACCCCTCCAGGCCGTTACGGCCCGGACTACTTCCTCGTGCCCGCGGAAGGGTATCAGTTCTGCGACGCCGCACTGTTCCCGCACTGGCTGCGGGCGATTGGGCCGGGGGACGTGAAATTCGGCACGGGTTCCCACGAGGGCAAAGGCATCTTCTGCCTTGTCAGCAGCAGAAAGGTCCGGTTGGTGCGCGAGCCGCACATCGTTGACGTGTTCCCGACGGCGCTCCGGTTGGCCGCGCTCCCTGCCATGCGAGGGGTGGACGGCTCTTCGTGCATTGAAATGGAGGGTGAGGCCTCGCACCTGACCGCTGCCGAGGCAGAACCGCTCGCTGCCGTGAGGCGACTCAAGGGCAGGAAGTTCGACGCGGAGGACGAGCGGAAGGTTGCCGAGCGGCTGAAAGGGTTGGGGTACTTCTGAAATGGGGACCGAACGGCCTGCATTCTCGAGGTGAAATTGAACGATTCGGACGCACAATCCGCTTTGTCGTCAGAGGGCCAATTGCTCGCTGGCGGAGAGATCGAGAAGGCAATTCGCTGGGGTTTCTTCGCGGTGGCGGTGGTGCTGGTCTTGTCCTGGGCGGCACTGATTGTCCTTGCGGAATCGGGAGACAGATTGATATGGGGCGGTGCCACGGTGGCGCTGGTCGCCTTCGCCGCGCTGGCGTTCTGGAGGCCGTTCTGGGGTGTCTGCGCGTGCCTCTTGTTGACGGGCATAAGTCTCAGCTACCTCTATGGTTGGCGCGATCCCACGGACGGATTGTACACCGTTGTCGAGGGAGCGCATCTGCGGGCCCTCGGCCTCTCGATCAACATGGACAGCATGCAGGCGAGCTTCCTGCTGATTACTGCATGTATGATACTGTTTGCGCACCGCCAGGCATTTCCCGCCCTCAAGAGAATGGTCCTGCCTTTCGGAGCCTTCCTGACACTTGCCGCTGTGAGCTGGGCACTGAGCGGGGGCAAGTTATATGGCATGAAGACCTTCGCCAGCCTGGCAACCCCCTTGTTCTTCGCCGCCGCTGTGTATGCAGCGGTCAATCCCGGACGTGACCGCCTCGCGTTTGAGAAAGTGTTCTACCTTGCAGTGGCCTTCTCGATAGGGGCCGGTGCGGTGGCACAACTTCTCGGAGGAAAGCCCTTGCTGGTGCTGAGCAAGGGGACGCTGCGCTTCTGCGGTGCTACAAGCCCGCCGGCGTTCAGCATGGCGTGTTGGGCTGCGCTCGCACTCGCCTGCTCGCGCTCGCTCAGGCAGGATTGGCGCGGATGGCTTCTCTTGGGGGCCCTGTTGTTCCTGGTTGGCGCGACCCTGACACGCGCACACATGATGGTGGCGGGGCTGGTGCTTGTGGCCGGTTCATTGTTTGCTCCGCGGAGGAAGTTCCGCTCCTTCTTGCTCACGGTCTTCTTGCTCTTACTGGTATTGTTCGCCTTTTGGGAGCCGGTCCAAAGGCGAACGTTCGGCTCGGGGAAGCTCTCCGGGTATCTCAGTAGGTTTTTCGTCGAGTCCAAAATCGGGGGGGCCCCAGGCCCCCGTGTTTATGCTTCGGGGCGTCGGGCAACCTGGGCAGCGCACTGGCAGTTGGCAAGGCGTCGTCCGCTGCTCGGTCACGGCCCCGGCTCGGCTTACCAGTTGAGCGATGCCTTCAACGTTTTTTCCCTGCGAACCCCGCACAGCGAGTATCTGCGCCTGACGGTGGAAACCGGCCTCCTGGGTGCCGCGGCATATTTCGGGGCGATGGTGTACTTCCTGGTGTTGCTGTTCAAGCGGAGAAGACGGGACGGGCCCGTCGCCATCTGGACGGACGCAGCCATTATCTCTCTGCTGGCCATGATGCTGCTGGCCGTGGTTGCGAATGTTTTTTACGTGCAGGCCTTTCCAAGCGCGGTTCTCGCCGTCGTGGCAGTGGCAATGAAGGGCTCGGACCACAAAGCCAGTCCTCAGGGGACGGAGGGTGAATGAAAGCAGTATCCGTCCTCATGGCTGCTTACAACGCCATGCCCTACCTGCCGGAAGCGGTCGAGTCCGTTTTGGGGCAGACTTTTCGCGACCTGGAATTCGTCATAGTTGACGACGGCTCCACGGACGGCAGCGGGGACTATCTGGATTCGCTGAGGGATCCCCGCGTACGCTTGATTCACCAGAAAAACCTGGGTTTTGCGGGGGGGCGCAACAGCGGCCTTGCGATCTGTGAGGGCGAGTTCGTCGCCATCATGGATGCCGACGACGTCTCTCTGCCCGACAGGCTCGAGCGGCAGGTGGCGTTCCTGCAAGCGCACCCCGAGGTGGGGGCCGTCGGCGGCCAGGTGGTGCAGATCGGCCCTGCGGGGCAGCGGGGCCCCTCGCTGCCGCTGCCGCTTCAACACGAGGACGTGCTGCATCAGCTCCTTTACCGTGGCATCGGGTTGGTCAATCCCACCGCGTGCATTCGCACTCGGGCGATCCGCTCGGTAGGGGGCTTTCACGAAGGACCGTCGCCGGACAATGACCTGTTTCTGCGATTGGCCGGCGAATTCCGCCTGGCAAACCTTGAAGACGTGCTGCTGTTGTACCGCTTGCACCCGAGAAGCGAGACCGCTATAAACATGAGAAACCGACAGCTCGGCAGTCTCTACAACATCCAGTGCTTCAGGCACAGGCAAGCCGGCGAGCGCGAGCCGACCTATGAGGAGTTCATCGAACGAGTGCGCGGATGGCCCCTTTGGAGAAAGGCGGCCTGGGAAATAGACCAGTATGCTTTGGTCCAGTACAGGAAGGCACTTCTGAACGTGATGTGCGGCCATCCGCTCGCCGGCCGTCTCCAGTTGGCCTGGGTCGCGCTCTGCAGCCCTGTGCGGACCGGGAGACGGCTGAGGCGGGAGTTCGTCAGGCGCTTCGGTTCGCGCGTGCGCCCGAGCAGTGAAAGACCGGCATGAGCAATCTGACCTCAGATGGCGCGCCGTCGAAGAAGAAGGCTCCCTGGGTTGACATCATGGGGGTGAAAGTAAGCCTCATTGACCCCTGGACTCTGAACGAGGAGATCCGCGGAGTCGTCAGAAGGGGCGAGAGGGCTCTCGTGCTAAACGTCAACGTGCATTGCATGAACCTCGCCCACAGGCTGCCATGGTTGAGACGGATGCTGAATGCGGCGGATATCGTGTTTTGTGACGGTTTCGGCGTGGTGATCGCGGCCCGCATTCTCGGCAAACAGGTGCCAGTGCGAATTACGTACGCTGACTGGATGTGGGAGCTTTCCGCCCATGCGCAGACGCACGGGCTGAGTCTGTTTTTTCTCGGTGGCCGCCCCGGGGTGGCGGAGAAAGCGGCTGCGCGCCTGCAAAGGACCTTTCCCGGGCTGCGAATTCTGGGGGCGCATCACGGGTATTTCGACAAGACCCCCGGGAGCGCCGAAAATGAGGCGGTTGTCCGGGAAATCAACGCCGCCCGGCCCGACGTCCTCCTCGTCGGCTTCGGGATGCCCTTACAGGAGCGCTGGCTCATGGAGAACTGGGACAGGGTGGCCGCGAACGTGGCTCTGACCGGTGGGGGACTTTTCGACATCGTTTCAGGGGTTCTTCGCCGCGGGCCGCGTTGGATGACCGACCATGGACTGGAGTGGCTGGCGCGATTGCTCCTTCAGCCGCGTCACGTGTGGCGTCGGTATCTGATCGGCAATCCACTGTTTCTGTGCAGGGTTCTTGCGCACCGACTCCACGCTCGGTCGGCCGCTCACGGGGCGCCCGCGGTTCGACACTCTCACCGCCCCGAGCGAGTCGAGGGGAGGTGACGGGATGAAGTCTAAGGGATCCTCCTTGCCCGAACGGTGCAGGGCGGTTCGACACTCTCACCGCCCCGAGCGAGGCCGAGGGGCGGGAGGGGCTGCGTTGAAAGGCCCGTGCGCGCCCGACTCTGCCGCTGGGCGCGATGAGGTCTACAGCGTCTATGCCCGCCTGAAGGCCGATGCTGAGCCGCAGAGGCGTTCGCTGCTGAACGCGTGCTTCCCTGTCTTGCACGCCGTTCTGAATTTCACGGCTATCAGCGGCGGGTTCTACATTGCCTACCTCATAGACAGGGCGGGATGGCTCGACTTCGTGCGCCTTTTCCAGGGGGAGCGCTCGATGCTCGCCTACCTGGCGCTCTCGATAGGACTGGGAGCCATCACCGTGGCACTCGGCGCGTTGGTGGGGGCATACAGACGTTACGAGAGCATC
>JAUWZH010000302.1 GCA_030615435.1 Candidatus Brocadiaceae bacterium
GGGCGATCAGCGCCGCGCGCGGCTCATCAAGGAAGCCCGTAACGCCTGGGAGGAGGATCAGACAAACACGACCAAAATCGCCCGTCTGGCCCGCGTCTACGAGGAGCAAGGGGCATTGGAAAGCGCCCTGCGCCTGCTCACTGATGCTCATAAGCAGATCCCCAATAGCTACGAGGTCCGGGAGAAGCTCGGCGATCTGCAACTGAACATCTGCGAAGAAATCCTCAAGGGAATCGCGAAGCGACTGGAAAGCGAGCCGGAGAATCAGCAGTTGCGAGACAAGAGACGCAGGCTCGAGTCGAAGCGGCAGCAGGTGGCGATTCGGGAGTATTCATGGCGAGTCCAGCAACATCCCACCGACCTCCGCCTTCGGCTCCGGCTGGGGCGCGTGCTTCTGGAGAACGGCGAGGTGGATGCGGCGATTGCCGCTTTCCAGCAGGCCGCAAGAGACCCCCGCCTGGAGCTGGAAGCGGTTACCATGCTGGGACGCGCATTCGCGGCAAAGAGACATTACGATCTCGCCGCCGAGCAGTACCACCGGGCAATTGACCGCCACAAGGTCCTGGACGAGCGCGGCATGGAGCTTCACTACTTGCTCGCCGAAGCCCTCGAAAACATGGGCGTTCAGCAGGAAGCGCTCAAGGTATACAAGAAGATCTACACCAACGACATCGGGTTCCGCGACGTTGCCCAAAAGGTGGAGTCGCTGACCGAATGATTCAGAAACCCGTGAGCTGATCGGAAGGAATGACCCGCGCGATGGCGCACAGAGAGTCCGCAAAGAAATCGTTGAGGCAGAACGAAAAACACCGCCTGCGCAACAAGGCCGTCAAGAGCAGGCTTACCACGGAGACCAGAAGGTTCGAGCGGGCCCTCGAACGAGCGGACGTCGAGCAGGCTAGCGCACAACTAGACCTGTTGACCAAGCTGCTGCACAAGGCGAGCGCCAAAGGCGTCATGCACTCCAACACGGCCGCTCGCCGGCAGTCGCGCTTGCAGAAACACCTCAACGAACTGGTTTCCGCCGGCGGCTGACCCCGCTGCGACGGAGGCCGCCCCGGCTCGCAGTGCGCAGAGAGCCCGTCGAAAAGCCCTGAGCGTGGCGGCCGCAGCCCGGCGGTCTTGCGAGGGGTGGTGTCTTGATGTAGCGCAGGCCCGGGCCGGTCTCGTCAGAGTTCCTCACCTGTGGTTCTTTCGGGTGGGCGGCACTTCTTCACCGGACCGTCATCCGCGCCGGGCCTCTGGGAGGTGGGTCTTGTTGATGAACTCTTCAAGCCGCTTCTCGATGTCCTCGCGTTCGATCTCATTGAGCCGCGTTGTGCCGAAGTCCTCAATCGTGAACGACGCCACCACCGTTCCGTAGGCCAGGGCGGTGCGGAGGGTGGCATCGCTCAACCGTTCACTGGCCGCCACGTGCCCGAGCAGGCCTCCGGCGAAAGAGTCCCCTGCCCCGGTTGGATCACGCACGCTGTCGGTAGGGTAGCCTGGCAAGACGAAGACCCCCGCCGGCCCCATGAGCATCGCACCGTGTTCGGCTTTCTTAATGATGCAATAGGTCGGCCCCCGCTCGCAGACCCACCGCGCCGCCACCAGCAGGTTGTCGCAGCCGCTTAGCTGTCGCGCCTCTGCGTCGTTGAGGATCAGACCGTGGACGTTCTGGAGCAGCTCAAGCAGGGCCGTCCTCTCCGTCTCGATCCACACGTTCATGGTATCGGCCAGGACGAACTGCGCCTCCGGCACCTGAGCGCGCACGTGCAACTGGGTGTGGGGCGAGCAGTTGGCCAGGAATACGAATCGGGAATCCTTGCAGCCCTCGGGCACAACCGGGCGGAAATCCCCTAACACGTTCTGTTGCACTTGCCTGGTTTCCGCCTCGTTCATCCGGCCCTCGTAGGAGCCGTCCCAGCGAAAGGTCTTCCCGGGCCTCACCGCCAGCCCCTCCAGCCCGATTGAACGATGGCGCAGGACCTCGCGGTAGTCTTCGGGGAAATCCTCTCCCACTGCGCTGACCAGTCGCACCGGAGAGAAGAACGAGGCGGCCAGCGAGAAGTACACCGCCGAGCCGCCCAGTATGGAGTCGGCGACGCCGAAGGGCGTCTCAACCGTATCGAGCGCGACGGACCCCACCACGAGAACGGACATCGCGGAACCTTTCCAGTCCAATCCGCTGCAAGCAAGAGGGCGAGATTGACGCACCACCCTCAGGAAAACGGCGCGGTCCGTCAACCGCCGCCCCTAGTTACGTCTTGTCTCCCGGCCCTTCGAAAAGGGCCGTTTGGGAGGAGGCGGCAGGCGGGCGGTAGTCGCGCACGAGCCGTTCGAACTGCGGGGCGTCCGGCATCTGGTGCGGATCGAGCGCCTGCGCTCCCAGTCGGACCAGCCGGCTCAATCCCCGCCTGTGGGCCGCCTCCCCGCTGGCACTCACCACGAACAGGGGCTTTCCCATCTGGAGGGCGGTCAGACAAGTGTGCCAGGTGCCGCCCCGCTCGCGGGGCTCAAACCCGACCACTGCGTCGCTGGCGGCCACGATGGTTCGGTTGCGGACCAGTGCGTTGCCCGTTCTCCAGCGCTCCTGCGGCGGGAACTGCCCGACGACGCACCAGCGCCCGCCACTGAGGTCCGCCTGCCTGATGCCGCGCCACCGAAAATGCGCCACGCCCACGGGCGGCACCACGGCGGCGGCCCCGGCGCCGAGAGCGCCCCTGTGGGCCGCCGTATCAATGCCGCTCGCCCCGCCGCTTACAACGCTGATGCCCGATTCCGCCTCGGCCGCAGCGAAGGCTCGGGCGGCCCCCCGGGCCTCCCTCGTGGGCCCGCGGGAACCCACAACGGCGACGCAGGGATCTTTCAAGACGGCGGGGTCCCCGAGCATGAAAAGCACCACGGGGGCCGCCTCGCCCAGGAAACGCAGCAGCTTCGCCGGATAGTCCGGCGATCCCTCGAGGACGACCCGGCCCTCCATCCACCCGAGCGCGTCCACAATCGCCTCGCCCAGCAGGATGGGCGATTCGATGCGCCGCAGAAGAGAAACCACTGTCGCTCCGATGCCGAACCGCCCCTCAAGCTCCGCCGCGGAATGCTGAAGGGCTTCGCTGAGGGGCTCCCCGGAAGCCCTGGCGCCGGCGAGAAGCTTTCGGATACTGGCCGGACCCACCCCTTCCGTCGAAGCAAGGCAAATCAGGCACAGCTCCTCGTCGTCGTAGCTTTC
>JAUWZH010000277.1 GCA_030615435.1 Candidatus Brocadiaceae bacterium
GGCCCCGACGGGGCGCCGCTCGGTCTGGCGCCGAGGGTGCTTGTCTGCGGGCTGGAGCTTCGCGGCACGGCGGAGGAACTGGTGGAGTTGCAGTTCCTGGCCAACGGCGCGAGCAACCGGCGCTACAAGCGCTGTGACATGATGGTGCTGCCGCGGCTCGGCAGCAGCACCGCCTGGTTCGTCGTTGACAACGACCCGGTGAGGCCGATGGTGCTGCAGGACCGGGAGGGGCCGGAGTTCATCGCCAAGGACAGCCCCGACGACGACGATGCGTTTTACCGCGAGCGTTACGCCTACAAGGCCCGGCGGCGCTGCGCGGTCGCCATCCTCGCCCCCTGGCTGATCCAGGCCTCGGCGGGCGCCTGACGCAAGCAGCGGGGAAGCAGGACTCCTTTGAGTGCCTGAGACGAGGGGCGGGGCCCGCCGCCGGTGGACCCCGCCGAACCCCGCGCACCGATAGTTGCCGGCAGTGAACACGCAACTGAACCCTGACCTCTGGAATCTGGAGCGCTGACACACATGGCCTATTGCACACAGAGCGACGTCGAGACGCGAATAGGAAGTGCCGACCTGATCGCCCTCGCTGACTACGACGGGGACGGGGTGGCCGACGGGAACGTGGTTGAGGCGGCGATCGAAGACGCCTGCTCCCTCATTGACAGCTACCTGAGCGTGCGTTTCGCCGTGCCCGTCAGCCCCGTGCCGGACGTGCTGAAGACCCGGGCGGTGAACCTCACCGTCTATTTCCTGCGCCTGGGCCGCGACAGCGCCACCGAGGACGCGCGCCGCCAGTACGAGGACGACGTCGCCTGGATGCGGGAGGTCTCACGAGGCGAAGTCTCTCTCGGCATCGAGCCCTCGGCCGCCGAGGGTGACCGCACCCCCGGCGTCCTCTACCACGGGCAGCGAAGGCTTTTCGGTCGCGGTGAGCCCCTGTAGCTGCACCAGACGGCCGACCACTGAGTGCTGCTCTGCGAGGAAAAGCTCATGAGCAACTTCCTGACATCGGGCCGAACCGAACTGCTTGAGGCGCTGAAGAACGACGCGCAGATCGCCGGGCGGGTGAAGACGTGGTTTGAGTTCGGGGCCGGCCTTCAGCGTCGTTACAACCTGGAGCCGGCGGCCTGCCCGCTTCTGGCACTCTCGCCGGCCGGCGGCGACAGCCTGCGCACGGCCAACGCGCTGAGCGACCTGGTGCAGACCCTGCGCATAGAGGTGGCCACCAGCGGCAGCGACGCGGAACCCTGCGAGGAGCTGGTCGCCCTGATCCTTGAGCGCCTTCAGGCCTGCGACGAGAGCTGCCTCGGCCTCTCGGCACAGGGGCTCACCGGCGTGGAGGCCGGGACGCTCCGCTGGCGGTCCGTGCCGGATCGCTCCGGGGCCCGCATCGTGTGGAGTGTGAGCATTGACGTGGCGCTGAAGTGGAAACGTGCCTGATCGAGAACCACCTCAGACCGAAAGGAACAGCAGATGGCGGGACCGGGTGGACAGGTGCATAAGGGATGGCGGCGGCACATGCGCTGGGCGCGCGAAACGGATTGGGGCCGACCGCCGGACTCGCCCTCGTGGGTCTGCATACCCATCCAGGCGGGCCGGATGAACCTGAGGAGCACCGCGTCCCTCTTCGCGCCGGAGACCGGCTTCGGCGGCTGGAGGCGAAGCCCGCTCCTGCCCGAGTCGCTGGAGGTGGCGGGTCGCGTCGAGGTTCTCGCGTGGCCGGAGGTGACCGAGTACCTGCTCGATGCGGTCCTGGAGCGCGACCTCGACCCGGCCAGCGCCTCCTACCAGGACTTGCACAGTTACTGCATAGATTACTTCACGCCGCCCGACCCCCGGCGCTACCTCGGCGCGAAGGCGGAGAGGCTCGAAATCTTCACGGATTCCCAGGGCCTGGCCCTGGCGCTGTGGCTGCGCGCCTGGAAGGAAGAACCCAACGATTCGCTCTCGGAAGACCAGTTTGACTACGCCGGTCTGACTCCAGGCCCCTTCAGGCTCAGCCACGCGGCAATCACGCTGAACGGGGAAAACATCCTGGACCTCGAGCACTTTGCAATCAGGGTGGACAACGACCTCGCCGCCGGACCGAACGAGGCCGGGCGCGTCGCCTGCCTGGTGGCCGGGTCGAGGGCGGTGCGGCTCGAACTGCTGAAGCTGGACATCTCTGACGTGCTGAACGATGCGGTCCGGGCGGGCTCGCCCCTGAGTTTCGCCGCCGAATTCGCGCATCCCGGCGGCGACGGGCTGACCCTGGAACTGCCCGCTCTGTATGCCGTTGAGAATGCTGAGAAGGCGCCTCCCCACCGCGTCGCGCGATCGCGCGCGGTCCTGGAGGCGACCACGGACGAGAGCGGCCGCGACCTGATCTACACGGTCGGTCCGCTCGTCACCACCACTACCACGGCGCCGTAGCGAGGCAGGAAAAACTGATGGCTGACCATGACGGAAGATCCACGAGCGAGACGCAGAGGCTGGCGGCCGAGTTGCTCGAACGCCCGGCTGAGGGGCGAGCCTTGCAGTTGAGCCGCCTGGAAGAGCTCCGTCACGTGCTGCGGGAGACGAGCGAGCAAGACCTGCTGCTGCACCGCAAGACCCTCGAGACCATCGCCTCCATGCGGCGCGAACTCGAGCGGATGAAACGAATCCTGAGCCGCCTGGCTACAGCGAGGGCAAGATAACCGTGGCTGAGGGATACTTCGACGACGGGACGGTTCACGTAGAGCTCGGGGCGCACGTGTTCGCTACGCCCGGCGGCCGCAGGCGGATCGTGAGGCTCCAGCCGCACTCGCGCCCCGGCGCCGTGCTCGACTCCGGCGGCGGCGTGCTCGAGCTCGAGGTCACCGGCCAGCGCCTCCGTGCAAACCTCGGCGATGCCGAACGCTACATCTACGAGCAGCTCCGCGCGCTCGCCACCTCAGATCCCGGGGAACTCGGCTTCGAGGACAACCGGGGCTACCGGCACGTCTTCGGCGACTCGGTCTGCCTCGGAGGCATCGGGGAGGTTTTCGGCTACAAGTTCGTGAGCATCCGGTTCGACTTCGAGAGCCCGGAGAAATCCTCCGTGCCGGCCTGGGGGAGCGTGCCGGCGGCGCCGGGCGCCTATCCCGGCACGGCGACCTTCCAGGACTACAGCGCCGGCGGGGTGAACCTCGGGCTCGGCGGTGCGATGCGGATCGAGATGCGGCGCAGTATGCCGCTGCGCGAGGTCCCCCGCGCCAGGGGCTCCCGGGCCTCGGTGCCGCCCTATGGGGCGGAGTTCCGCTTCGTAGTCGAGGCCGCCCGCGTGGCGGGGGCCGAGACACTCGCCACGGACATCGAGGACCTCCAGAGGCAGGTCTCGGGTCGGGTGAACCTGGTGGCGAACGGGAACGTCTACCGGGGCGTGCTGCTGGAGGGCGTGCGGCCGCGCCACACGGACAAGAGACACACGGGCCTCGAGATCGTCTTCGTCCAGGACATCGCTCGGGGCGAGGCGGACCGGCACACGACGACCACCGCCGCGCCGACAACGACCACCACCACGGGGCTGTAGGCATGGACGTGGACATCTACATAGACGGCGCGCTCCGCACCGACCTGACGGTGCGCCGCATCTGCGCCTCATACGTCGAGCCGTGGTCCTGCGAGCTCGCCTACTCCGATCGGCACGACCGCTATCCGGTTGCGCAGTGGGCCTGGG
>JAUWZH010000248.1 GCA_030615435.1 Candidatus Brocadiaceae bacterium
AACACGATGCCCTTGCCCGGGATGCAGACCAGCGTGTTGGCCGTGCCGAGGTCTATCCCGAGGTCGGGAGCCCCCAGGTTCATCGTGAAACTGAGGAGCTTCTTCAGGGGCAGTAGCGTATCGCCTGGCACCTGAACCCCCTGCCCTTCCGCAAGTGAGCGCCCAGAGCTAACCGTGGATTCCGCACGGTATTATAGGCGCCCCCCGCAGCAAAGTCCAGCAATCTGGAAGGCAGAAATGAAAAAAGCCCCGCAGCCAACGCAGTCGGGCTTGAGACGCTCTTCCAGCATCCTATGGGAAGACCATCGGAGGGAGACTTCGACGAGGTGCGGGGATCACAGGATTTCGAAAGGTTTCCTCGACAAGCCCGGGATCCCATCCGGTCAAAGGCGGGTGCAGCCTGTGCGACACGGCTCAGCATCCGGCCCCGCCCCCCACGGCCGGGCAAAAACGTGATCCAACCCGAGCGACATGACTCAGCGCCCCCCCCGGGTGGTTTCTCAACCACATGCACACGATGCAGCAAGAGCCAACAAAAACCGGCGACGATCCCTTGCGAACCGCCGCCGGCCAAGACCGATAATGACAACTACCTCACCGAGCTCCCCCAAAACTCCGGGGAGTCACCTCGGTTCCCGCCTGGATTGTCCCCGCTTCAAGAGTGGCCCGGGCCTCAGAGCCCGTGCCCTCAGTATCCCAGCAGTTCGACCCAGGTGAAGATTATGCTCACTACCAGAAGCACGTTGGCAACTATCAGCAAACCCGCCGTATAGTCCTGTTCTCTCATCAGAGCCCTACCATCCCGGGTTCTCAGGGTTCGGGTGTCGGTCTTAGTGGATCAGCGTCGTGGCGCTGTCGCCCACTTCCATCGGCCAATACTTCAGGGCCTTGTCCACACGGGCCAGGCTCTGTCCCTCGCGCGCGTCCAGCACGTAGACTTTCGCTATGAACTTTTCATCCCGGTAGATCGTGAACGGGTAGCCGACTTTCACACCGTCGTCCTTCCCCTTGTTCAGAACAACGGCGCCCAGGGTCTGGTCCACGAGGCATACCTTGGCATCTATGATCGGCACACCCTCCAGCGGGATATGAATGCCACGCTCTTCCAGGCCGGCGATAACGAGCTCCAGGGCGTCTCTATCCTCGGTGAGCCCGCTTTTCTCCTTTTCGAGCGCCGCGATCTGGTCGTTCAGCCCGTCAATCGTGTCGGCGTTTTCCCGGCCATCTTTTTCCAGATCCTCCACCTGCGCCATGTAGCCCTGGAGGTCCTCGTCGCGCTTCCCGGCTTTTTGCGTAAGCCGTTTGTTTTCCTCGTCCTTGGTGTCGAGGAGTCCCTCGAGCGTGCGTACGCGGATGCGCCGCTCGTCCAAATAGGTCCGAAGACTCTCCTTCTCCCGGTCGAGTTCTTCTATCTCAAGGCCCTTCGTTGTGATGTCTTCCTCGAGCCGGGCAATCTCCGCGTCTTTGCTCGCTTTGAGATCGTCGCGTTCCCGAACCGTTTCTCTCAGATCCTTGTCGAGCTTATCGGCCTGCCCGGTCTTGACCTCCAGCGTGGCCTCGGCGACCTCGCATTTGTCCCGCCAGTTCACACGCTTGGAATGCAGCAGCATCTGTGAGACGGCGAAGGCGGCGCTCAAGAGCAGAACCGCCACAACCAGAACTTTCACGAAAGGATTCATTAGGTTCCTCCTGGCCTCAGAGGTACGCCTTCCGACAACAGAGCGTGTTCTTCCAACCCGATACTGCCGTTAGATTATAAGGCGCGCCGGGGCAAAGTCAAGAGCTTTTGGCGCAAATCTTCTCACGAGTCGTTTTTCCTCGCGGGTTGGGGAGACCGGTGGGGTGCCGTTCCGGGCGGTCTGGCTTGGCGTGAGGCAGTTTGCGGCCCCCCTCTATCTGAAAGCACACGGCCCGGTTGCGAAAGCGCTGCCGGGCCGCTATTCTACCTTGCGTGGGCAATGGTCATCCGGGAGAGCACGTTCTGAGGAGTCAGTCAATGGCAAAGATCAGTTTCGGCGGCGTGGAGGAAACGGTTGTCACGCGGCAGGAGTTCCCGCTGGAGAAGGCGCGTGAGGTCCTCAAGGACGAGGTCATCGCGGTCATAGGCTACGGCGTGCAGGGCCCGGCGCAGTCGCTCAACATGCGCGACAACGGCTTCGACGTCATCATCGGCCAGGCCGCGGCACACGGCGACTACTGGGACAAGGCCCTCGCCGACGGATGGGAGCCGGGCAAGACCTTGTTCTCCATCGAGGAAGCAGCGCAGAAGGGGACGATCCTTCAGTACCTGGTCTCCGACGCCGCGCAAAAGCTCCTGTGGCCGCAGGTGAAGCAGCGCCTCAATGCCGGCGACGCGCTCTACTTCTCGCACGGGTTCTCCATCGTTTACTGCGACCAGACGGGGGTGGTGCCGCCCGAGGACATTGACGTGATCCTGGTCGCCCCGAAGGGCTCGGGCACATCGGTGAGGCGGAACTTCCTGGACGGCAGCGGCATCAACTCCAGCTTTGCGGTGCACCAGGACGCCACCGGGCGGGCCGAGGAGCGCTGCCTGGCCGTCGGCATAGCCGTCGGGTCCGGCTACCTGTTCCCTACTACCTTCGAGCACGAGGTCTGGAGTGACCTCACAGGGGAGCGAGGGGTGCTCATGGGGGCGCTCGCGGGGGTGATGGAAGCGCAGTACAACTGCCTGCGCGAGCACGGTCATAGCCCCAGCGAGGCCTTCAACGAAACCGTCGAAGAGCTCACGCAGAGCCTCATCCGACTGGTCGGTGAGAACGGCATGGACTGGATGTACGCCAACTGCAGCACCACGGCCCAGCGGGGCGCCCTGGACTGGCGCCACAGGTTCCGAAAGGCCGTCGAGCCCCTCTTCGAGGAGCTCTACCAGAGCGTCAAGAACGGCACCGAAACCGCCGTGGTTCTGGAGGCCAACAGCGCACCGGACTACGCCGAGAGGCTGCGGGCCGAGCTCGACGAGATCAAGAACTCCGAGATGTGGCGCGCCGGCGCCGCCGTGCGGGGCCTCAGGCCCGAGAACTGGGGCGCGGAAAAAGGCTGATTCTCCGCGGGGGACGATTTGCCTTCCGAGAATGGAGAAGCGGGTGCAGTGAAGCACCTTCCGTCGCGCCTGCTCGCTTTTCTGAAGAGCCTGTGACCTCCCCGCGCCAGACCACGGCTGTCGCGGATGGGGGGACTACCTCGGACCTCAGTGACACCGAAAGCGAAGAGGATTCAGCAGAAAACAGATTCGGTGAGAAAGGACGCCGGGCAAGGGGGCTTATGCGCGAAAGACGCACGACCAAGGGTCTCACGAGGAAAGGGATTGCCTGGTTAGTTGCTGCCGGCGGGAAGACCGGTTCTGAGTTGATCGCACTGGGCGGGGGTGCCTGATGTCCTGAACTGTGTATCTACCCTTCCTGAGCCGGTTTCTCCTGTGCCCGGGGGCCGGCGCTGGCAGAGTTCCTCCGCTCGGGCGCTGTCCAGGTCCAGCGTTTCCAGACGCTCATCCAGCACCCGGTTGACAAACCTTGTGCTGGGCGCGGTGTTCGCGTAAGATCGTTAGATGCTTCACAGTGGGACCATTCAAGGCACGAATCCGTTGGCTCACGAGAAACCCTTCTGCAGCAGGAACTGATCAGAGAAAGGGGAGGAACAAGGGAATGGCTCGCGTTTGTCGCTCGTTTGGCTTTCGTTCGTTCGCGCGGTTGATCGGAGGCCACGCTGTGGTCATCGGCCTCTTGGCTGCCGTTCTCGCGGCCGGCAGCGCGCTGGCGGCTGCAAGGCCGATCGAGATTGACCTGAGGGCCGCTCTGCGGGAGCGTCAGCCGCTCACGGTTGAGGAAATCGGCGAGCTGGCGGCGGGGGGGAAGCAGCTTTTCCGCCTGCGTCTTGCGCGCCCTGAGTCGCTGGAGCTTCGCGTTCCGTTCGGCGAGGCTCCTTTCAACGGCACCCGGCTTGACGTCGAGGTCAACGGCAGGCGTCTGCTGCCGTACTTCGCATTCGGAGGCGACACGCGCTACGACAGCGTGAAGGGCAAACCCGGCATGCGTCCGCCCATCGCGACGATAGAGGGCCGGTGGATCATTCCGGCGTCGCTGCTGCGCAAGGGGCGCAA
>JAUWZH010000268.1 GCA_030615435.1 Candidatus Brocadiaceae bacterium
GTCGGGGCCCTCGAGCTCTACAGGCCCGTCCGATGAAGCGCCGGCAGCGTCGCCTGATCGACGCCCGCCTCCGGGCGGCCGAACCGTTGATCGGCTGCGGCCTGACGGCGCGGACACGGCCGGATCGTCACGGAGACCCCGGCGGTCTAGGAGAGCGTTGTGGAGGCAGTTGACCGAATGAGAATAGTGCGAACCTACCGCCTGTTTTCCGCTGCACATGCCGACTCTCTTGCAGTTGAACGACGTTGACGCAAACGACAGGTGCAGATAGTCTCTTGGCGACAAGTGCAGACAAGAGGAGGTCCCATGGCCGCCGTGAAGGCTTGGAAGGGAGCCGACGTGCGATCACTCCGGATCGCGCTGGGGCTGTCCCAGCGGGAGCTGGCAGAGCGTCTGGGGGTGGCGAAAGACACGGTGTGGAGGTGGGAGGCCGGCCGAAACAACCCGCAGAGGGTTGTGTGGCCGCTCCTCTCAGCGCTCGAGGACGAGGCCCGGGCTCGGCGGATCGGCTACGGCACCACCTTCGGGCGCCCGGGGGAATAACAGAGGCGCTCCCCGCGCCGCTCTCACGGCCGGGGAGCTGGGCCACAGCCACCAAGGAGGCGTGACCAGTGACAACTCTATCTCAGCAAGCGCCGGATCTGGCGGAGTCGAGGCCCGCCCGCGAGCTCCTCGAGTCGCTCCGGGTCGCCATCAAGACCGATATCTCGCCGGAATACAGCGCCGCAGTCGACGTCGACCCGCGGGAGCTCGAGGGAGCGACGTAATGGCGGCGCTCATCATGCCCACGTTGGGCGAGCCGCAGACCTGCGACGGGCCCTGCTGGCACACAGATTGCGCCTTCTGGCGGCAGGTCGTCGGGAGCGCGTGCATCCTTTGCAGTGAGCCCGTCACCAGCGGGCAGAGGTTCCACTTCCACCGCGGCCACAGGCGCAAAGGGCCTTCCTCGAGTGAGGTCCTGCGGGTGACGATCCGCGGCGGCGACCACGACGTGGTCCACGCTCTCTGCTACGAGGAATCCGACCTCGACAGGCCACCAGGAAGAACCGAGCCGCCGGCCGGGGGATCCCGACCGTGACGCATCCCGAGATCATCGAGCAGCGCGGCGTGCGGTACCTCAAGTGCCCCACCAGGGGGTGCGAGGAACCGCTCAACCGGAAGCCATCGGTCAGGATCCGCGATGACGGCGAGATCCGCATCGTCTGGCGATGCGCCCACTGCGACAAGCCGACGGAGCTGGTGGCCGACATCAGCGACAGCTGCTGGACCTACGACGAGACCCTCATACCCACCCCACCAGACAGCCCGCTTCCGGAGGGATCCGATGGCGAACATTCCTGAGGGCGTGCTGAGTCGGGATGTCGGGTGCGACCTGTTCTCATCTTGCCTGAACTGCCCTTTGGCGAGGTGCCGGTACGACGGGCGGGATCCCTGGTCCGCGCGGGAGCGCCGGCGCCGTGACCGGGCGATCGCCCGGGCCCGGCAGGTCGAGGGCGCGACGACCGGGGAGATCGCCAGCCGGTTCCAAATCAGCACACGGACTGTTCGTCGAGTCCTGGCAGCAGAGAGGGTCGCAGGGTGACGTCGCCGAAAGCGCGTCGCCTGCGCGAAAGAAGGTAGCACTATGAGCTGGGAGCCCGACGAGCGAGTGTGGCTCGTGTCGGTCCTCGAGCGCCGCACCGCGGAGGGTCTCACGATGGCGGAGAGTTTGTGGATGAGCGAGCGCCTGGTGGAGCTCCACGCCGCGTTCTCTCAGAGGCCGTGCGGCCGTGAGGCCCTGGCGGGCGTCATCGGGCTGCTGCACGGGGAGCAGGACGCGGGTGGCGTGCTGCCGCGGCCATGGTGGCCGCCGGCGGTGACACCGGCGCGGGAGCGCCGATGCCGTGACCGGGCGATCGCCCGGGCCCGGCAGGTTGAGGGCGCGACGACCGGGGAGATCGCCGGCCGGTTCCAAATCAGTACGCGGACCGTTCAACGAGTCCTGGCGGCAGAGAGGACCTCAGGGTGACGTCACCAAGGGTAGATCCGTGATGGGCCGTCGGAAGCCCCACCAGTGTTCCAGGTGTTCGCGGCGATTCCCGTCTAAGGCCGCGCGTGCGGATCACGTCGCCGCCAAACATGGGGTTCTCCAGGGCGAGGGCGAGCCTGTGACCGGACAGCCGGGCGATCGCTGCTGCGTATGCGGAGCAGAGGCATCGGCCTTCCGACGGTTTGCTGGGCGGCTATACGGCGTTGGCTGTCATCCCGGGCCAGCGGCGATTCGGCGGCAGCGTCGCGCGGAGGAACGCACGGTGCGCCGGGAACGTCGGGCCCGCTGGCGCCGCGCTGTCCGCGGAACCCGTGTCGGATCCGGTGGGCTCATGGGTAGGCGGTGACCTCCGCATCAACAGAAGAGGGGTGACGGTGGCGATGGCGGTTCTGCTCTCACTGAACTACGTCCCGGAACAACGGCTCGAGGCGACGTGCCTCAAGGCCGCGTGCGACTGGTGGGAGTCCGGTGAGGACGGGCTGCGCGTTCTGCGGGCAGCGCGGGCGCACCTGGACACCTGCCCACACCACGGTGGTCCAGACGGCTTCAGCTTGCAGACGTGGCGAGGCGAGCCGGCTTTCCGGCCGGGCGAGACAGAAGAAGGGCGGCAGTGATGGGCACTTGGCGAGTCACGACGAAGGGACGGACGCTCGCCGTTGAGGCCGCGGATCAGTGGGAAGCCTTCGATGCTCTGCGGGATCAGCCCCTCGAGGCATTCGGGCTGGTCGTGGAGGCGACCCAGCGCATGTCGCCCGAGGATACCTATGCCGTGCGGACGCCAAAGCTCCTGGCCCGCTGGGGTCGGCTGGACGACGCCCGCGAGGTCATCGCGCTGGTTGTGGCGGCGGGTGGTCCAGATACGTCTGCGGCGGATCTGTGCGACACAGAAGAAGGGCGAGGATAGAAGCGGATGCCAGGAAGCTACGCGAAGGGCACCGCCGTTCCGGCGGAACGTACCCGGGAAGAGATCGCGAAGACGCTCGACCGGTTCGGCGCGACTGCCTTCGCTTACATGAGTCGGGGCAGCCTGGAGATGATCGCCTTCGAGTACCACGGCCTGGGCGTGCGCCTCGAGGTCCCCGTGCCGAGTCCGAGCGACGACGCGATCCGGCTCGATCGTTGGAAATCCCCACGTACCGAAGCGGACATCGACAAGCGGTGGCAGGCTGAGCGCCGCCGGCGTTGGCGGTGTCTGCTGAACGTGGTGAAGGCCAAGCTGACAGCGATCGAGGATGGCATTGAGTCGTTCGAGCAGGCGTTCCTGGCGCATATCGATGTCGGGGGCCACACGCTGACGGAGCGGATCGTGCCCCTGCTCGCGCGGGCCGTTGAGACGGGCGAGTTGGAACTGCCGGCGATGTTGAAGGCTCCGGGAGAAAGGGAAGGCGGCGAGTGATGTTGCAGTTCCCAGTGCTGGAGGTTGGGGTCTACCGGCTGAGGCGTAGAAGGGATCCCAGCTTGCCGGCGGCCCCGCGTTCGGTTCCCTGGTCGCTGGTGGCGGCACATGAGGCTCAGGCCCTTCGGAATCACTACCAGACAGTGGAGCGCCTGGCTCAGCGGGGAGGCTTGGGCCCTGCCGAGCTGGTGGCGGTCCTGGAGGACAGGCCGTGGAGACCGATGGCGGAGTCGGCGGCCATCGAGAGATTGACTGACCTGGTGGTCGAGTTCGAGGCCGTCGACCCCGATGGCGTCGTGCGCCCGGCCGTCGCGGACCAGCTGCGCGAGTCTCTGCGCCGGCCTGCCAGCGAGCTGCTGTCCGCGGAAGAGATGCGGCA
>JAUWZH010000053.1 GCA_030615435.1 Candidatus Brocadiaceae bacterium
GCCAGGCACAATCCCAATCCTGCCAACACGAACACTGACGCGTAGGAGAACCATATTGCCATTGCGCCCACAAACGCCAACAACGCCACTCGGGTTACAGTCAATGGCTTGGCCTCGATGAGACGGGTCAACCAATAGAGGGCAAGCACAATGACAACGTCGGTCGAGTACTGCTTGACTTCCGATGCAAAGTAGATGAGGGGGTCCGATAGGGCAAAGAAACAAAGGGCCAGAGGGAGGGCTTGGCGTGCAAGGCTGCGTTTGGCCACGGCGCAAAACAGAAAGACCGACAAGACCCCGCATATGAGGGGCACCAATCGCAGCGCGTATTCGCCGCTGCCGAGTATTAGAACTGCGATCTTAGTAAGGACCCTGTACCCTAACGGAAGAGTTTCACCGACGCCCACAGGATGCAGAACGTCAGAGAGCGACACCTCAGTGACATATAATGCCACGAAAGATTCATCACCCCACAACGAACGATTGAACAGGTATTGGGCAAGACGCAAAAGGATAGCAATCGAAAGCAGGATCCAGAGCAAGGCATTGGAGTCATAAAAACCTGCCGCGCCGTGCAGAAGTCGCCTGGATCTGGTATTGAGAGTTGGAGCGAGTTCACTCATGGACGGGCACCGAAGACCCTCCAATCAGAGGCCCTGAAGCGGTTACCGCAAGAGTCGCGGCGGCGCGGCTGCGCCAGCCACCGATCCATCCGCCGGCCCGTCCTCTTGCGGGCCGGCACGGCGGCCGAGCGCCAGCCGCGCCACGGTCACCTACCTTTCGGATGCGGGGATGTGGATGGCGGCGAAAGCGCTGAGGCCGAAACCGCCCGCTGACATCCCTTCGGGCCGGATGTCCTCTCCGGCGTGGCCGTTGAAGTTGACGTAGAGGATGCTGCCGTCGGCATTCGTCTTTACCCCGTAGGTGCCGCCCGGCAGGTAGTCGTGGTGCACCTCGAATGCCTCGGCCATGAACGCGATGACCTTTCTTTGCCCGGTGGCGATCTCGTACTGGACCACGGGCGTGCCCATCCTCAAGGCCCCGCCGTGGGCGCCCGGCAGGTAGTAGAGGAAGCGTTCGTCCGGCGAGAGCACGCACACCGTGGTGTAGCCGCCGGTCAGGAAGTTCGTGCCGAGCAGCTCGAGCTCGTCCTCGGCCGGCGCGTAGCGGAACACCTCGTTGGTGCCCATCGTCATCCCGTAAATATAGCCGTCCTTTGATTCGCGCGTGGACGACCGCATGCCTGGCGAATTCGGCACCGCAGAGCCGGTCCTGGCGATGTCGTTCTTCTTCGGGTCGTACTTCCAGATGCCGTCCTTGCCGTTGAAGTAGATCGAACCGTCGGCGGCCAGAGCGAAATTACGATTCATGCCCATTGACCCGTCCGGCGCCTTGAACAGGACCTCTTTGGTATCCAGGTCCAGCGCCCACAGGGCATTGCCGCCGGCTTCGAGGTTGCACCACCAGATGTTCCGCTTGCGATCGAGGATGGACGTGGCGGTGCAGCGCTTCGGGGGGAGGTTTGCGAACACGACCGCCTGGCCCGTGCGCGGATCGAACTGATAGAGCTGGCCCCCCGGCAGCTCCTCGGTCCAGTGGAATCGCGGGTACTTGGCACTGTTGCCATCGTTGAGAGTGCAACTGAAATAGATCTTCCCATCGCGTCCCTCGTCAATCCGCGCGTGCACCTTCGTCCAGGCGGGTTGACCTTCCTGCGGCTTGACGACCTTATTCATGTCCACCACCTGCTCCAGCACTTTTGCCTCGGGGTCCCATGCGTAGATGAAGCAGTAGCCGTGGCCGCCGGCGTCGTCCCCGTGATCGCCGATGCCGCAGTAGACCCTCCCGTCGCTCGCCACACAGATGTCGCCCCAGGAGGTCCAACCCGTGCCGTTGAGCGCCAGGTTGGGCAGGCGCCCGTGAAACGCCAGGCGGACCGTCGGAGGGGTCTGGGCCACGGTGAACGGCACGGCGCCTTCCTTATGGCGCGCGGCCTCGACCTGCTCGGGGACCTTGAGGAACAGGTCCGTCTTCAGCGTGACGGTCCCGTTCTCGGCACCCACAAGCGGCGGCGGCCAGACCTCCTCAACCGCCTCGGCGCCGACGACGAGGCGAGACAGAAAAACCGACAAGGCGACTATCTGCACGGCCAACCATGTGCTGCGTTTCACTGAGTTGCTCCCTGAGAAAAGAGGAGTTAATGGCGCTCCTGCACCCGTATATCGTACCCGCCGAACCGCGACTTGGCAACTCTTAGACATCAAACGGTCCGTTGCGTCTCTGCGAAAGAGAAAACCTCAGATCAAACACGGGACTGTTGGCTCCATCTGCATCGAGGTCTCGGAGATCGCACTGGTCGCAGCACAGCCCAAGGCGTGTCCGTCTTTCTCAGCCGCGTGCTCGAGGAGCCGGGCCGGTTCAGCCGGTTGACTGCCCTGTTGCTGCGTCGCCGGCGGCCTGATCGGCGGGCTCGCCCTCCCGGTCGGACTCGTCACGGCAGGCGCTCACGAGAGAATGGGCGATACGGAACTTGCCGCTCGCGCCGAGCTCGATCTCGGGCACAAGGATCATCTGGAATTCCACGTCCGCTCCCACGATGGGCCTGAGCGCAGTTTCCACCCGCAGTATCTCCTCGTGGGTCGGCTCGACCCTCGGCACGACGCGCAGCACGATGCTGTCCTTGCGTTCCTGAAGGATCTGATAGCGGCCGATCCACGCGTGCTCGTCCGACATAACCTCGATGACTCCGATGATCTCATAAGGGTGCAGGAAGCGGCCGGCCGGCAGCGAAAAGGGATCAATCACTCGCCCCTGAACGTCGCGGATGGTCGAAAACGGCTCCCCGCAAGCGCACGTCTCCGACCCCTTCGTCACGACGTCGGCAAGGCGGTATCTTATGAACGGCACGGCAAAAGAGTGCAGAGCCGTTCCGACCAGCTCCCTCGACTCGCCCGGCCCGGCAGGGCGGCCGTCTTTGAGAATCTCGACAATGACGTTGTCGTCACAGGTGTGGAATTCGCCGGTCTCCTTGCATTCCCAGCCAATGCAGTTGAGTTCACGGCTGCCGTACCAATTGTAAACGCGTGCCCCGAAGGCCTGCGCGATCTGCTCGCGCATCCGCCTGGTCAGCACCTGTGCGCCCGCGATAACGAGACGGGGATGGATATCCCGGCAGCCGCTTGCCGCAACCGTCTCGGCAAGCAGCGAAAGCGTCCCAGGATAACCCCCGAGGCTTTCCGGACGGTACCGGCTGAGAATCTGCACGATCTTCTCAGGCGGCATGCAGCAGTCAACGTGCAACCGCCGATAAAAACCCAGCGCCTGGAGGATCCGCCGGTCCCACGCCCGTTTGGAGAATCTGCCCTCATGACGGCGTCCGACCGAAGCCGCCCTGTCCCTTGCCTGCTGCCCGAAATAGTGGCTCGCCCTGAACCAATAAAGGTCCTGAAGACGTTCTTCGAACCAGGTGCGCCGGACGATGAACGGCTCGCCGGAAGAGCCGCTCGTCCTGAGTGCGATGAGGCGCCGGGGGTTCACTCCACGGGCGAGGGTGTCCTGCACGGGCACTGCGCGCAGATCGGCCCTGCTCGTGATGGGGATCGCCTGGAGGTCAGCTACAGATCGGATGTCCTCCGGTGCGATGCCGCTGCGCTCGAAGAGCCTGCGGTAGTAGGGCACGTTCCTGTAGGCGTGGGCGACGAGGCGGCGCAGGTGCCGGTTCTGGAACTCGAGGATTGCCTCACGGCCCACGCGGCGGAACCGCAGGACCGAGTGCAAGATCCCGACAAGGTCCGGGCCCGTGCTCACGCAACGCCTCCATCTCACGAGGGCAAGCCTGCTCCCCTGCCGGCCGACCGAACGCCGGAGCACCTGGCGGTCGGCATCGCCAGTTGTCTCATCCCAGGGATGGCCGTCTTCGGCGATGCTCCGTGGCATGCCCGGGATTGGCACGGCCAATTCCCTTTTCACCTCGCCGCGAGTTCAGGCGCAGGCTTGCCGCGCCGCCGCTCTATCCCGGCCTTGCCGCCAGGACGCTGCAGCCGGGGGCGTCTTCGGCGGACCTGGCCAACTCCTTCACGCACTCTGGGAAATCGCCGCCGGCGTCCTCTACGCCCGCACCATACAACCTGTTCACGACCTCCGGATTCTCGTCCGCCACGTTTCTCTCGCGAGGGTTCTCCGCCGTCAGGTCAAAGAGGAACGCTCCCTGCCCATCTATCTTGCAGCTGAGCCACCACCTGTTGTCTATGACCGTCATTGCCGCGCCCCAGCCCACCGTGGCGTGGTTCCTGGCCGCGCCCGCGCCATCCAGGGCCGGCTCCAGCAGCGGCTGGCCGTCAATGGGTTCGGGCGGCTCAACGCCGCAGGCGTGGAGTATCTCCGCCGTGATGTCGGTGTGCTGCACGATGTCCTCGCTGCGTCGGCCAGCCCCGAGACCCTCGGGGTGACGGATCATCAGCGGGATGTCGAACACCGACGGGTGGGACGGGTAGCCCCGCTTGCCGAGGTAGTCCTCGTCGCCGATAGAGTGGCCGTGGTCGGAGGTGACGATCAGCAGGGTGTCCTCCAGCATTCCGAGGGTGCGCATGGTCTCGTAGAGGTGGCCGAACCAGCGGTCGCACATCGTGCACAGCCCGCTGTAATTGGCCTGGGTGGCCGCGACGAGTTCCGGCGAGAGCATCTCGCTGACGCTTGTATAGCCGCTGACCACCTGCTGCGGCGCTTCGGGGTCCGTGTACATGCAGCGGTAGTGCTCCGGAACGAACCAGGGCTCGTGAGGGTCGAAGCTCTCAACGGTGAGGAAGAAGCGCTCGGCATCCCGGTTCTGTTCCAGCCAGCGTGCGGCCTCAATCATGACGCGTGCGTTGAAGTAGTCCTCCTCGCGCGTACGGTCGTGCATGTTTTTGAGGCACTGGCGCAGGAAGCGGCGGCGCCGCTCGTTTTGCGCCTCGCGCGGGAGCCAGCGGTCTATCTGGTCCTGTGGGATCTCCGGTCCGCTGCGCATGGGGTCTATTTCCTGCCCGCGCAGGAACGTCCACTGGTCGAAGCCGCGCCAGTAATTCTTGGATGGCTTGAACATGTGGTAGACGTCGGCGATGAGCCCGGTGCGGTAGCCGGCCTCGCTGAGCATCTCGGCGAGGGTGCTCTGCTCCTCCGGAATAGGACCCCAGCCTAGGGCGCCGACGAAGTCGCCCTTCAGACGGAAGTCGCCGCCCTCGAACGGGTAGACGCGCCGACCGGTGTAGATTGCCCGGCGGGCCTGAAGGGTCGGGAGGGATTCGGGGTAGGCGCGATTGAAAACGAGCGACTCCTCTGCAAGCGCGTCGAGATGGGGAGTCTTGACCTCGCCCCAGGGGGCCGGCCCATGAATGCCTACGCAGTCCTTACGCAATGAATCAAAAATCACGAGCACCACGTTCATCCTGCATCCTCCTTGCGGCTCAAAATACTGAGAGAACAAGCCCTTCGACCGGGCAGGGATCTGCCGGAACTTCGGCTATTCTCCGCAAGTATATGAACCGGGAGCTGGCAAATCAAAGCGACGCTTGACGCCGGGGATGAACCGACGAGGGGCGAGGCGCCGGTGACGGGGAAATTTTTTGTGGTCGGAATTTCCTGCCGGGCGCCGCAAGAGAAACCGTTGAAACCGGAGTAAGTCCTTCGCTTGTATGGTCTTGTGACTGCTGCTGCGCGAGGCCGGAGGCGTTTCTGCGCCGGAAACTGCGAAAAGTTGTTTTCAGGAGATGCGCTGGGTTATCCTGAAGCAGGCGCGACGGTCTATCCTAACACGCTCGCTGTGAAGCGATTACGGTCGGAGGTACCGCAAGATGAGACTCAAGGAAGCCCAGTTGCTCGGAATTCTCGCACTGATCACTATCGGCATCATTCTGCTGTCCATGCTCAGGGGCGGCGGCGAAGGGGAGGAGGTTGCCCGGCTGCGCGAGGACGGCCGTTCCGCAAGAGTGGATCCCCAGGGCCTGGACGATTGGCTCGGGTTGCAGGATGAGACGCAGGAGCGAAGGGACACGACGCCGTACAGAGGCGCCGGAGGAACTCTGGACATCGAAGGCGACCAGGCCGCTGAGACCGGGGACGAGCCGGAACGGCGGGCAGAAGAGGATGCGGACCGTGCCATAAGCAGGGAGCTGCAGGACAATGAGCCTGAGGACATCCCCTTGAGGCCAAGGGAGCCGGCGCCCGTGCCAATCCCCCCTGAAGAACTCTCCACAGGCCCCAAGATTCACATCGTCCAGAAGGGGGACACCCTTAGCGCCATAAGCCGCAAGTATTACAACATCGCGAGCAAGTGGAGAATCATCCTCGAAGCCAACGGGGACCTCATCGGCAAGCCGGAGGACCTGCGCCCGGAGATGCAACTCGTCATCCCCGAACTGGACCTGACTCAGCTCAGCCCCGCAGGTAGCGGCCGACAGGCGGCTCCACTCTCAGCGCGGGCGGCCGTCCCGGGGGCGAGATACTACGACGTCAAGAAGGGCGACACGCTGTGGGTGATCGCAGAGAATGCCTACGGCGACGGCACCGCGTGGGTGAATATCCAGAAGGCGAATTCGGACCTGATCCAGGAACCCGAGGACCTCAGGCCGGGCATGCGTCTGATCCTACCGTGAGGCCCCTCTGCGCGAGGCGGGCCTGGAATCGTTGCTCGTGGCCCCCGCGTCCAGCCAAGAAAGCAGGGGGAACAGCACGGAGCGGCGGCGCAGCCTCCGGCGCAGCCGCTTCGGTTGTTTTCCGGGCGCAGACGCCGAAGGCCCGGCCTGTCCAGCCGCCGAACGTGCAACCGCTTGACGCAGCACGGCTTCATGCTATATTGAACGTCACACGGGCGCAGGGCATCGCTCTCGGCGAGAGTTCGGCGTCAATCACACGTTGCCTGCCACTGCCTGGAGAAGCAATGAGAAGGCGCAATCGCGTGGTTTGCTGGCTGCTGATCGTCAGCTCAGGGGCATTTCTGCTCGGAGGATGCGGGATTCTCGGCGGCCCCGGCAGGGAGCAGAGGGTCCTGAACGCCCTTCATTCGAAGAGACCCGAGCAGAGACGCCGAGCCCTCTCGGACCTGGCGGGGAAACCTGCCACGTCCGCCGTGCGCAAGGCCGTGGAGCACGTCCTGTACACTGATGTTGACCCCACCGCCCGCGCGTTCGCTGCGGAGGCGCTCGGAAGCTTCGGGGGGCAGGAGTCGGTGGAGCAGCTCCGCCTCTCGGCCCAGAGGGACATTTCCTGGGTCGTGCGCAGGCGGGCGCTTCGCGCCCTGGTCTCGATACTGGGCGGGGACGCCGCCGAGGACATCGAGTTCTCCATCAGCAAAGACCGTCACCCCACGGTGCAGATAGAAGCGATCGAACTGGCGGCCGAGGCGGGCGCCGCCCGCATGATCGTCGAGGCCCTCCAGGACCCATCTACGGCGGTCAGGCTCGCGGCCTATCAACACTTGCGGCGCCTCACCGGGCTGGACATGCCGCCTGACGACTACGAGGGCTGGCGCGGGCGGCTTGAGGGGCAGTAGCTCCCCGGGGGACGGCGCGGGCGTTCGCCGGTTCGCGGCGAGGCAGAGAGATGTCGGGGGGCCTTGTCTCCTCGTCTCTCTTGCGCGTGCTGGGCCTGCGCCCCTCCACAGGAAACCTCCGTCCATGTGTGATGCGGAGCCTTTGGAACACCCGAGAGAGATCCTCCGGGGAAGCGGCCTCAGCGCAAGCCGGAGGCTCGGTCAGCACTTCCTGGTCTCACCGAACGTGATGGCGAGGATCCTGGAGGCGGCCCGGATCGCCCCCGATGAGGTGATCCTGGAGATCGGCACGGGTCTGGGGCGGCTGACCCGCCGCCTGGCGCAGAGGGCCGCTTGTGTGGTGAGCGTGGAGATAGACAGGGGCTTCTGCGAAATCGCCGGGGACAGGCTCGCCGGATGCGACAACGTGACGCTTCTGTGCGGTGATTTTCTGGCAAGCAAACACGAGATCAACCCGGCAGTCACGGCAGCCGTGCGAGGCGCCCGCGCGGGCCGTCCCGTCAAGGTGGTGAGCAATCTGCCCTACCAGATCAGCTCCCCCGCCATCATCAATCTCCTGGAGTGGGAGGTGCCGGTCGAGCAGATCGTCGTGATGCTCCAGGCCGAGGTCGTCGAGCGGCTGACGGCGGCGCCGGACACGCGGCAGTATGGCCCGCTGACCGTCTTCGCCGCCTACCGGGCGGAGGCAGAAGAACTCTTCTCAGTGCCCCCTTCGGCGTTCTGGCCGCGCCCGGCAGTGCGGTCCTCGCTGGTGCGGCTCGTGCCGCGTGCAGTGAACCCCCGGGCGCAAAGCTATCGAACGTTCGCAGAGGCGGTCAACAGGTTGTTTCAGAACCGGCGTAAGACTCTCGCCCGCGCCCTGCGGATCGGCTGGGGGCGCGCCCGCGCCGAAGCGGTGCTGGAAAGGCTCGAACTGGAGGCTTCGGTGCGACCGGACAAACTGGCCCTGCGGGATTTCGTGCAGGTCGCCGACGCGCTGACAGCCACCGGCGGGGAGGCCGCTTCCTGTCCCTGAGGGGGCTCACTGCGCCGGCGGACGGTCCTCGGAGGGGGTTTGTTCGTCCTCGTAGTCTTCGTCCTGCCGCTCTTCCGGCCACTCTGCCCCTTTGGCGCCGGATGATTCCTGCTCCGGCTCGCCCTCAACGGAGAGGTCCTCGGCCCCTTGCGGCTCCTCCTCCGTTTCGTCCTCTGCGGCGATCTCTTCGCTCTCAAGCGGCGGGGGTTCGGCTGCTTCCTCTTGCGCCTCTTCGGATTCAGCGTGTTCCTCTCTCACCTCGGCCGTCGGCTCCGGGGGCGGCTCAGCGGTTCGCCCGGCGCTCAGCAGTCCTTCTTCGGCGTGTTCCCGGTTGCGGATCAACCCCTCGATGCCTTCGATTCTGCTCAGCCCGCCTTTCAGGTCATTTCTCATCTCGGCGAGCACGGCGCTGACGGCATTGTCGAAGGAAGCGAGCATGCCGGAGAGCTCGTTCTGGTAGCTTCTCGCCAGGGCTTTCCTGAACTCATCCAACCCGTCGAACAGGCCCGGAAGGCGCTCTTCCACCTCTTCCAGGTGCTGCTGAAGGGCTCTGACCTCGGCCCGTGCGCTCTGCACCTGAGCGGCGTTCTCGCTGATCTTTTCCTGCACTGCGGAGACCCGCTCCTCAAGCAGGTCGCCCTGTCGGGAATGCAGCTTCTGTATGCGCTTCTCGACGGCGTCCAGCTCCTTACCCACGGTACCATCCAGCCGATTGAGGGCCGCCCCGAGTTGCGACAGTTCCTCATTCAACTTGGCCACTCGCACCGCGACCCGACGGGAAATCTGCGGGCTGGCACCGTGCCGGATCAGCAGCACGATCAGGATGACAAAGGCAGCGATAGGGCCGTAGAACTGCACCAGGCTCACCCAGTCGCCGGTTGAGTGCAACTGCACGAGATACTGCCAGACGTTTTCCATTGTTCCACCTCCAGCCCATTCGTGCTGACACTGAAGCTGAGCGGGAAGGCAGTCTCCGCTCCACGGCAGCCTTCGGCACCCCTACGTTAGCACATCGGTAAGGCAGGCACAAGGAAACCCCGCGCCCTCAAACGGGGTTCCCGGCGGACGGGCTGCTTCGGGCGTCGAGCCCGTGCCTGGTCTTCTCCCAGTAGCTCGGGCGCGTGATCAGTTGAAGGAGGCCCTTCCACGCCCCCACGCTTGCCAGCAACCAGTAGAGCGGCACCAGCAGGCAGTACTTCACCAGGTCGTAGTCGCCGCGCTGGTAGGCGGCCAGCATGGTGGAGTAAACGAAGAGGAAGTTTCCAACGAACAGACAGATCAATCCCCAGAGGATCAGGGGGAACGGAAACAAGTAACTAAAGGCCTCCCAGCGCAGGGCGAACCAGAGCGTTGTGAGAAGCCAGTAAACGGGGTTGATCAGCAGACACAGGAAGGTGCCCCCCACCATCAGGTGGAATACCAGGGCCTTGCCGATCCCCAACCTCCGCAGATGCGCCAGGGGCCTGCGAACGTGAACCAGATAGGTCTGTATGTAGCCCTTGGTCCAGCGCGAGCGCTGCCTGATCCAGTATCTCAGGGCGCTGCACGCCTCCTCCCAGGTGGTGGAGTCCATGATGCGGGTCCGGTAGCCTTTCACTGCGAGCCGCACGCCCAGATCGCAGTCTTCGGTCACGTTGTACGGGTCCCAGCCGAACAGCTCTCGCAGGTTCGCCACCCGGAAGTGATTGGAGGTGCCGCCGAGTGGGATCGGAGCCTCAATGCAGTCGAGCCCCGGCAGCACCAGATCGAACCAGACCGAGTAATCGGTGGTGAACCAGCGGGTCAGCAGGTTCTGGCGGGGGTTGTAGAAGTTGAGTTTCGCCTGGAGGCAGATCACCTCCGGAGGGACCTCTCTGAAGCCGAGCACCGCTTTCTTGAGCTGGTCGGGCTCCGGCCTGTCCTCGGCGTCGTAGACGACCAGCAATTCCCCCCGGGCCAGCGCCAGCCCCAGGTTGCAGGCCCTGGGTTTGGTCTTTGGCAGAGCCTGCGGCACGATCACCATGCGCACGTGGTCCGGCAGGGCCAGCGCGTGCGCAGCCCCGATCGTTGCGCGGTCGTCCTCCTCCAGCAGCAGCAATACCTCCAACTTGTCCCTGGGATACTGCAGCTCCTCAAGGGCCTCTATCAGCCGCGGCAGCACCGCGGCCTCCCTGTAGAGGGGCACGAGAACGGTGTAGGGCGGCAGCTCCTCATCCCGCAGCGCTGCAAGCTGGGCGGCCTCGAAGCAAATCTCCCGCCTGGAGGTGATCGAGAGGTGGATCAGATACGCCTTCAAGGCGACCAACAAGAGGTAAAACGTCAGACAGGCCCCGTTGAGTGCGATGAGCGTGCCCGACCAGCTTCGAGCAAGACCGATGAGGACCGCACCGAGCAGAAGCAGCAACCCGAGCTTCTGGCACCTGGTGAGCACGCGGACGGCGCTCTGCTCGGGCCGCTTCTCGGGCAGGGCGTACATGAACTCGCGCGCTTCTGCCGAAACCGGAACCAATCGGGAATCTGCGCCTTGCAACAGCGTCTCTCCTGCTCCCCGAGGGCCTCTTCCGGCCCACCTATGCCTGCGCGTCCCCCGTGGCCTCCCCCCGGGCCCTTCGCAGCAGGGCAAGCCGTGCGAAGTTCAGGGCATGCTTGGCCGCCCGGTCCTTGATGCGCCGCCTGCCTCCACGCAGCCGCAGCCTGTGGGCCCCCGTGCGGCCCAGGAGGCTGATGCCCACGTAGACCAGCCCCACGGGCTTCTCGGGAGTGCCGCCGCTCGGTCCGGCGATGCCGGTGGTGCTTATGCCAAGCGCCGCGCCGCTCGTGCGGCACACTCCCCGCGCCATGGACTGAGCCACCTGCGGGCTGACCGCCCCGAACGACTCGATCTCCTCGACCGGCACGCCGAGTCGCGAGACCTTGCACTCGTTGCTGTAGGCGACCACGTCCTCGAGGAAAAAATGCGAAATGCCGGGCACGTCGGTCAGGAAACTGCCGATCAACCCGCCCGTGCAGGACTCCGCCACCGAGACCTTCAGGCCCAGTTCCTCAAGCAGCTCGCTCAGCGCCCGGGCCAGCGTGACGTCGTCGCAGCCGAATGCCGCGTCCCCGAACCTCTCTCGAATCGTCTCCACGTCCCGCGCAAGGAGCTCCTGCGCCTGTTCGGCGCTCTCGCCCCTCGCCCGCAAGCAAACGCGGACCACACCGCCCTCCACTTTCGGGCCGACGGAAGGGTTGCGCTCGCCCCGCATCAGGTCGCCGATGCGGCCGTCCACCTCCGATTCGGTCATGCCGAACAGATTGACGCTTCGGACCACCACCCTCTCACCCGGTTTCCTGAGCAGGCGCGGCAGGACTCCCTCCCGGAACACGGCACGCATCTCCTCGGGCACTCCCGGC
>JAUWZH010000130.1 GCA_030615435.1 Candidatus Brocadiaceae bacterium
TGCCGCAAGTGCGCTCCGGGGCAAGAAGACAGGCGGCCGGTGTCATCTTCTGACAGCGACCGCCTTGAGTTTTCTGGAGCGGGCGATGGGATTCGAACCCCCGACGTCCAGCTTGGGAAGCTGACATCTGGCGGTTCTAAGCGTTTGCCGGTGTATATCTTACGACTTACTCCACTGCCGTTTCTGCCAGCTCTTCAGCCAGTCACTCGGGAGGCCCTTAGCCAACCGCCTGTGCACCTCTCAGAAGCAGTCCGAGACCTCCCGGTAGACATAGTACAGGGTGTCTACCCTCTCCTCCCAGACAATGCTCGCCGTATTCGGAGGAGGGCATACCTCAACTATGCCTGCGTCCTCAAGGAAAGCGAATACAGGGGCGGCAGGGAACGTCGGCGCTGAGTGCCGTTACGCTCCCCTGCCAGGGGCCGTTCTGGAGGGTCGTGGTCGGGCCGTAGAGCAGCACGCTTGGCGTCCTTACGGCCGCTGCCGGATGACTCGGTCCGTTGTCGATGCCCACGTAGGCGTCTGCCTCGGCGATGTTGCCGGCGGCCTGGATGGGTGTGGTGCTCCCGATGAGGTCCATGCCACACTCGTCAGCCCAGGGAGCCTCTTTCACACCTATGAACACCAGGGGCACGCGGCAGCGATCGGTCCACAGCCGGGCGAAGGCCTCCCAGTGTGGCCAGCGGCGTCATCTTCTCGCGCAGCACATCCACCAAGCCGACGGCCTTCAGTATGATGCAGCGGAGTTCCGGATACATGGCGCATTCGCTGTTGGCCCGATAGTACGTGCGGTTACCGCTGACGGTCTTCGTCAGGATGCCTGCCTGCTCCAGCGATGCCAGTTCCGCCTGCACGGTTCCCACGGCTTTGCCCACCGTTCGGCACGCCGCCCCCTTGGTGCGTGATGGGGAGACAGCAGCAAGAACTTGCTTGTGACAAAGGCAGAACAATCTGCAATACTACGAAGCACGATGAAACCTGTCACTGGCAAGCGTGTCGCCATGTGACTGCTTTCCGCGAGGAGAAGGACATACGGGATGACACCGGATGTTGGCCATCAATGGACCGATGCCGACGACGTGCTCGATGCGTATGGGGCCGCGAAACACCTGGGGCTGCACGTGGTGACTGTCCGTCGCCTGGCGAGGGAGAAAAGGCTCCCGGCTTACAAGGTCGGCGGCTCCTGGCGGTTCAATAAGAGCACGCTTTATCGCTGGGCGGAGTCCCAGCACGCGCCTCGCCGGACCAGGCGGGTGCTTGTCGTGGACGATAATGAGATTATCCGGGATATCTTCAGCAGGATGCTTAGAGCCGGAGGTTATGAAGCGGAGACGGCTTCTACGGGGGAGGAAGCGCTCGAACTCATGCGGCGCAATGTGCCTGATGTGGTGCTTCTGGATTTGAAGATGCCGGTCATGGATGGCCCCACGACCTTGAAGGAGATCCGCGAGCAGCACGGGCAGGTGCCCGTGGTCATCATCACCGCCTACCCGGACAGTGAATTGATGCATAAAGCGCTGAGATACTGTCCCTTCACGATGTTGGCGAAACCCGTTACGTCACAGCAGTTGCTGGAAGCTCTTCGGCTGGTTCTGGGAGAGGGCCAAGAGGGCGCGACGCACGCCACGGCGACTGAGCAATCGTAATTGGAGGCGACTCGATGGTGCCGCCTGAGAAGAGTAAGGAGGCTCTCGGTCACACGAGCGAGGGTGACGGCCGGTCTGATCTGGTGGGCGCCCGTGCGGATCAGACAGATATCGCCATGTCCGGCATGATCCACCTTCTTGTCTTTCTGCTTGACGAGCAACGATACGCGCTGCGTCTCTCGGCTGTTGAAAGGACCGTTCTGATGGTGGAGATCACACCTCTGCCCCAGGCGCCGGACGTGGTTCTGGGCGTCATTAACCTGCAGGGCCGGATAATTCCCGTCATTGACATACGCAAACGATTTCGCCTGCCCCAGAGGGAAACCGCGTTGTACGATCACGTGATCATTGCCCGGACGTCTAGGCGTGCTGTTGCGCTCGTGGTGGACAGCGCTACTGATGTTACTTCGCGCGCCGAACAGGAGATAGTCGCTGCCGACGACGTGGTACCGGGCATGGAATACGTCGAAGGTGTGGCAAAACTCGATGACGGGATCGTTCTCATTCACGACCTCGACAAGTTCCTTGCGCTTGAAGAGGAACGGGAACTGAATGATGCGTTGAGTCAAGGGGATGAGACGTGACAAGGGTCCCTGCCGTTCTCATGTCAAGGCTTCGCGAATTCATCACGGATCGCATGGCTTTGTGGTTTCCGGAAGAGCGTGCAGATGAGCTCGAACGGAAGATCTGTTCCGCGGCTCAGGAGCTTGGATTCGAGGATGTGCAGACGTGTATCGAGTGGCTTTTGTCCTCGCCATTGACAGGAAACCAAATTGCGACTGTGGCAGGTTATTTGACTATCGGCGAGACCTATTTCTTCCGGGAAGAGAAGACCTTTGAGATTCTGGAGGAGCAGGTTCTGCCGGAGCTGATACGCTCGCGCCGTCGGCAGAATCAGCAACTCAGGATCTGGAGTGCGGGATGTTGCACAGGCGAGGAGCCATATTCGGTCGCCATACTGATAAACAGGCTTATTCCCGACATAGACAATTGGAATATTACTATTCTCGCAACCGACATCAATGCGGAGTTCCTGCAGAAAGCGTCGCAGGGCGTGTACAAGAACTGGTCCTTCCGCGGGAGGCCGCCAGGGTTCAAGGACACGTATTTTCGCGCGGCCGAGCACGGGCGTTTCCAAATCCTTCCTCGAATCAAGAGGCTGGTTACGTTCGGCTTCTTGAATTTGGCTGACGATAGTTACCCCTCACCTCTCAACAACACCAATGCTATGGATATCGTCTTGTGCCGGAATGTGCTCATGTACTTTGCTCCGGAGAAGGTAGAGGAGGTAGTGGAAAGGTTTTTTCTTTCTTTGATGGATGGCGGTTTGCTGGTTGTAGGTTTGTGCGAGGCCGGGGGGGGGTTGGGTCCGCGATTCGGGCGGGCTGTGTTTCGAGGCGTGCCATTGTTCAGGAAAGATGGCGAGGGAATTCGAACAAGAGCGACATTGCCCCCGTTCAGGCCGGCCATTGAGCATCGGCCCTTTAAACACGCTCGGGAACCAGAAGCCTCCTTCCCGGGGTCGCCTGCGTCCGTTTCCAAGGCGAAAGCGGAGGCCGCGTCCCCCGAGAAATCCAGAAAAGCACGTGCGCGCGCAAAGCCTGAAGAAAAGGAAACAACCGAAGCAGGCCGCACTCCATTTGAGGAAGCGTTGTCGTTGTATGAACAGGGACGTTATCTGCCAGCAAAGGATGTTCTCTCAAAGGCAATATCAGACGGCAATTCACGCGTGAAGGCGATGGCCCTGCTGGCGCGGGTGGAGGCCAATCTTGGCAACCTCTCGCAGGCCGTGACATGGTGCGACAAGACCATTGCCGGCGACAAGCTCGATTCGGGGATTCGCTACCTGCGCGCAGCAATCTTACAGGAGAAGGGCGAGTTCGACGAGGCGATCCGGGCCCTCAGAAGCGCTCTCTATCTCGATTCTGATTTCGTGCTGGCCCATTTTGCTCTCGGAAACATATCGCGCAGGCTCGGCAAACACAGGGAGGCGCGCAAGCATTTTCAGAATGCTCTGTCGCTTCTGCAGGATTACCCGCAAGAGGATATCGTGCCTCATTCGGACGGAATGACAGCGGGCAGGCTCCTCGAAATCGTGGCCTCAACTGAGGAAATGGAGGCTGCTGTATGAAAGATAAGAGAAAATCACAGAAAAAGGCGAGTTCTGGAATCAACTGGTCCGAGATAAGGGCACGGGTCGAGGCTGCTGGAGCAGCCGTCCAGCGAGGAATGGAAAGAACTGCCGAAGAGAAAAAGAGAACCTTCAGGCGGAGGGCGGAGGAACTTGCCCGGGAACCGGAAGCGGTGGACACGTCCCGCAGCAGGCTGCGAGTTGTAGAGTTCCTGCTGGCATGTGAGAGATACGCTGTTGACATAGCACATGTTCGAGAGGTGCACAGGCTGACGCACCTTACACCGGTCCCTTGTGCGCCGCCGTTTGTTCTGGGCATAACCAGCATTGGCGGACAGATACTCTCGATAGTTGACCTCAAGACGTTCTTCGAGCTGCCTGAAGAGACGCTCACCGAACTGAACAAGGTCATCATCGTTCGCAGCAAATCTGTGGAGTTCGGCATCCTCGCGGATGACGTGCTCGGAGTGCGATCCATCCCGCTTGACGAACTCGAACCGTCCCTCCCCACCTTGACAGGCATCCGTGCTGCGTATCTGAGAGGGGTGACGCCGGAACGAGTGGCGGTTCTTGACGTGGGAAAGATCCTGTCTGACGAGAGGATTGTCGTCCATGAGGAGGTAAAGGATTAGACCGCTAACAAAGCCTGTTGTGCATGTCCCTAAGAAGGGCATTTGAGCGAACGTGGCATGACGAGGCGGCGCAGATGACACATAACTTCTTCATTGAACCCAGGGTGATTCGCCCCATAGATAAGAAGAACTTCGGGGGCTGGGGCAGTGCCTCAGAAACGAACCCCGGTGTCCCGTACGATTCGGAAGCATCGGGCTCCCGGGCAGTAGCTTGAAGGCGTGAGGCAATTGGCTGATTCACGTTGAACCAGGACGTCAGGAGGCGCGGAAATGTTCAAGAATTTGCCAGTAGGACTCAAGATAGCCGGCGGTTTTGCGATCATTCTTCTGTTGCTCCTTATTGCGGCTTACGTCGGTTATAACGGCCTGGCCGGGGTTGCGGGCAGGGTTGATAAAGCCGACGATTGCAACCGCCTGGTGAAGGGAATTCTGCAGGCTCGCAGCGAGGAAAAGAACTATATCATCAGGCGGGAGGACTCATACCTCGCTAAGGTTGATAGTGAGATTGAGGATGTCCTGGACCAGGCCAAAACCACGAAGGACAAGTTCAGACAAAAGATCTACAAGGACCAGATGGACAGTGTGATCGAGAAGGTCACCGAGTACAGCCAGGTTTTCGATACGTATACGAACATAGACACTCAGAAACGCAAGACCATGGAGGAGATGAGGGCCGAGGCCCGGGAAGCCCTGAAGCAGCTCGAGGACGGTCGCCAGGACCAGAAGAAGCAACTGGCAGAGGGGGATAAGACGGACATGGCTTTCCTCGACGACAAGCTGACCAAGGCTGACGACGCCAATCGGCTGATCAGGTGGTTCCTTGAAGCCCGAAAGCACGAGAAGGAATTTATCATCTCCAATGGGGGGCAGGAGTGGAAGGATGCACGTCAGGAGCTGATGGACAATATTATGAAACTGGCCGCGGACCTCAAGTCGCGGTTCAAGCTGGAGCTGAACATTCAGCAGATCGACGCGGCCGTCACGGCGCTCAAGGCCTACGATGCGGGCTTTGACCGGTTTGCCGCTCTGATGAAGCAGGGGGAAGAGACGGAGAACGTCATGGTGGAAGCGGCCCGCGAAGCAATGAAGACATCTGAGGACGCCCGGGCCGACCAGAAGGCCAAGATGGAAAGCCAGATCTCCAGGGCCAATTATGTCTTGCTCCTCAGCTCCATAGTGGCACTTCTGCTTGGGGCGGTGCTTGCCCTTTTGACAACCCTCGCCATTACCTCCCCCCTGAGGGTGGCAGTGGACGCAGCCAACAAACTGGCAGAGGGAGACGTGGCTGTCGAGATCAACGTTACATCCAGGGATGAACTGGGGCAGTTGCTGAAAGCGATGCAAAGCGTGATGAATGCCATGAGAAAAACGGCTGATGCTGCTGACAACGTTGCGTCGGGCGTTTTGACGCAAGAAGTCGTTCCTCTTTCCGACAGGGACGTTGTGGGGAATGCCCTGGCTGCCATGGGGAAGAATCTGAGAACGCAGGTCGGTGAGCTCGCAGAGGGGATCAATGTTCTCGCTTCCGCCACGACTCAAATCAGTGGTGCAACAGCTCAGCTTGTATCCTCTGCAACCGAGACGGCCACCGCGGTGGGGCAGACAACCACAACCGTGGAAGAGGTGAAGCAGACGGCTGAGGTGTCCAGTCAGAAAGCCAGGCAGGTTTCTGAAAGCGCGGAAGAAGCGGCGAAAGTGTCGCAAGCAGGGCTTGAATCGGTGAATGACGTGATCCAGGGGATGACCCGCATAAGAGAACAGATGGGTTCCATAGCCGACACAATCGTCCGGCTCAGCGACCAGAGCCAGGCTATAGGGACGATCGTCACCGCGGTTGCTGACATTGCAGAACAGTCCAACCTCCTTTCCGTGAACGCTTCCATCGAGGCCGCGAAAGCCGGTGAGTATGGAAAGGGGTTTGCTGTTGTGGCCCAGGAAATCAGAAGCCTTGCGGAGCAGTCAAAGCAGGCGACGGCGGAGGTGCGGGGCATCTTGAATGACGTCCAGAAGGCAATCAGCACCGCTGTTATGACGACCGAGCAGGGCAGCAAGGCAGTGGATGCGGGCATGGATCTGTCGGCCAAGGCCGGCGAGGCTATTGAGGAACTGGCCGGGCAAATCGAGGAAGCGGCGGGGGCCGCAACCCAGATCGCCGCCTCCAGCCAACAGCAGTTGGTTGGAATGGACCAGGTGGCTGCGGCAATGGAGAGCATCAGTCAGGCGAGTACGGAAAACGTCGCCAGCACGAAGCAAAGTGAGGTCTCCGCACGCGAACTCCATGATTTGGGGGTGAGGTTGAAGCAGATAACGGATGCATACACGCTATAGGAAGGGCTGAAGTTGTGAACACCCGAAACAACGACCTCCTAAAGAGGCTTCGTGCAACGTTCAAGCCCGAAGCTCAGGAGCACATTGGAGCCCTGAGTTCGGGTCTGATCGAGATCGAGAAGGCGCCGACCGGCAAGGCGCGCGCGAAGATCACGGAAAAGATACATCGCGAAGCTCACAGTTTGAAAGGTGCTGCTCGCGCCGTCAACGAAACTGAAATGGAGGCGATATGCCAGGCACTGGAGAGTATCTTTGCCGGATTCAAGAGCGGAGACGTGTCTGTTTCGGCC
>JAUWZH010000096.1 GCA_030615435.1 Candidatus Brocadiaceae bacterium
CGTCTGGCGTGTCACCCCGATGACCCGCCGTTTCCCAAGCTGAGAGGTGAGATGCGAGTGTTGGGCAGTCTGGAGGGGCTGAAGCGTCTGATTGACATCGTGCCGAGCGAGGCGAACGGGCTGAACTTCTGCCAGGGGACGGTGGCGGAGATGGGCGTTGACGTGATCGAAGCGATCCGCTACTTCGGCTCAAGGGGCAAGATCCACCACGTGCACTTCCGCAACATCCGGGGCTCAGTTCCACGGTTCGACGAAAGCTTCATAGATGACGGGGACGTGGACATGCTGGAAGCAATGCGTGCTTACAAGGAGGTCGGATACAGAGGCACCATCATGCCCGATCACACCCCCGGGGTCGTTGGCGATTCTCGGTGGAAACACCGAGGCCGGGCATTCGCGCTCGGCTACATGAAAGCTCTCATGCGAGCGGTAGGCGCTTGCGACGAGTAAGGGGGATCGGGCTCACGCTCACGCGCTGATTGAGGCCACCGGGGTCGCTGCCGGAGGCCGGAGGTTTCCCCTGCACGTGTCGCCCCGGGCGGCCCTCGCTGTTTTCTCCGCCGGAAATCGCTTGCAATGCGCTGCGAGAAACGGTTGGATATAGGGCGGTGAGAGGGCAGTGCGCAATGTCCCGGTGTTCGCCGGAGAAAGTCATGACCGAGCAAGACGTTCGAGGACAGCAGGATCAAGGCGGCGACGAGGAGGGGACTCCCCGGTTCCACGTGGACGAGGGCTGGAAGGAATCGGTTGCCGAAGAGCGCCAGCGCCTGAGGGAACAGGAACAACCCCAGAAGCAACCGTCCCAGAAGCAGGCCGAGCAGACCGGGGCCGGGCACCCCGATGGAGCCGACCTGCGTGTTTTCCTTGCCGGCCTGTATACCCAGACCCTGATGTACCTGGGGGAAGTGGAGAACCCGATGACGAAGAAGGTGGAGCAGAACCTCCCCGAGGCCCAGTACCTTATTGACACGATTGACATGCTCAGGCAAAAGACTCAAGGCAACCTCTCTGCCGAGGAAGAACAGTACGTGGGCAACCTCCTGCACGACCTGCGCATGCGCTATGTGGGCGCGGTGGATCGCTCTGCCGCCGGAGGAAAGGAGCCCGCAGAGGAGAAAGAGAAAGGTCAGTAGCGGGCACGCGCCCCGCCCCGCAAGAGGGGCGACACTTACCACTCTGTCGCTCGTAGGGGCCGGCAGGAGCTAACAGCAGTAGGGAGAGGGTCGGGAGCACGATATGGACCTGAAGATCGTCCTGGACGGTTGGCCTTTCGACGAGGGGGAAGAGGCCAACAACGTCCGCAAAATCGTTGGTCTGGACCGGCGCTTGAAGCTGCAAATCCGCCTCCGCGAAGGGGTGACTCAATGGGAGGTGGAGGGACGCCCCGACGGCCGCCGACCATACGGATTCGAGAGCGTTCTGGCGTACTGCCGGCACCTGCGAGAACAGTACCTCGCCTGCATGCCCGAAACAGAGTCTGCGGGGTTTCATCTCGACCAGGGCCTGCTGGATGACCTGGAGGCGGAGTTGCTGGACTACACCAGGAGGCGCGAGGCTTTCATGCTGCTGGGTGATTACTCCCATGCGCTGGGAGATGCTGTGCACGCACTCGGAATACTGGAATGCGTCCGCGAATGGGCTGAGGACAGCAACATAGTCTTCCGTTTCGACCGCTCTCGCCCCCAGCTCGTCGCGGACAGGGCGCGTGCAGAGGCGCTGCTGGAGATACAGGGCGAGCACCTGGAGCGAGCCCTTCAAGCCCTCAGCCGGGGCATCGAGGAGATCGAAGAGTTCTTCCGCTACCATGACCTGAGCGGGCAGATCGCCAGGAGCCGGCACAGGCGGGTGCTGGTGGACTTCCGCCGAAGCCTCAGGGAACGCTGCAATATCGCGTTGACGGATGCCGAACTGCTTCAGGCCCTCAAGGCGGAGCAGCAGGTGGCGATCGAACAGGAGGATTATGAGATGGCGGCCCGCCTGCGCGACAAGCTCGTCCTGGTTCGGCGGAAAATGAGCGAGGTGCGCTGACGGCCTCTGAGCGAGAAGCACGCGCGATGCCCCGACAAGTGTGGGCCCCGAAGGGCTCGGTTTCGCCCCTCAGGGCTCAATTGAATCAGGCAAGGGTCTCTTGCGATGCGGGCGGACGCGACCGGCGTTCTGTCCGCATCCTTAGGTCATGAGGAAACCGCACCTCGGCATACTGCTGAAGCCGGCGTCATTCGATTGCAACATGGCCTGCGATTATTGTTACTATTGCGGGGTGCGGAGCGTCTATCCCAACACATCCCGTCCGCGGATGTCGCTAAGGGTCGTTGATGAGCTCTGCCGACAGTACCGGGCGCTGGAGCCTTCACAGATCAAGCTGGCATGGCAGGGAGGCGAGCCCACGCTGATGGGCCTCGAGTTCTTCCAGAAGGCAATCGAAGTGGAGAACAAGAACGCCCGGCCGGGGGATTGCTGGGGCAACAGCCTCCAGACCAACGGCGTGGTGCTGGACGAGGAGTGGTGTGAGTTCCTGGCCCGCAATCGGTTTCTGGTGGGTCTGAGCGTGGACGGCCCCCCCGAGCTGAACTCCATGCGCAAACTGCGCAACGGGCGGCCTGGCGATGAGCTGGCAATGCGCGCCCTCAGCCGGCTGAAGGAGCACCGGTGCGAGTTCAACATCCTCATCGTGGTCAGCTCCGCGAACGTGGATCACCCCGAGCAGGTGTTCCGATTCCTGGTGGACAACGACCTGCATTTCTCCCAGTGCATCCCCTGCACCGAGCCGGCCGCCGAAGGCAAGGGGCTCACCGCCGAATCCATCACGGCCGCCGGGTGGGCGGAGTTCATGATTCGGTTCTTCGAGCTGTGGGTGGAGAACGACGATCCTACTTACTACAATCGCCACATTGACAACTGGCTGCACCTGTACTTCCGCCTGCCGCCTGAATCCTGCGAATACCGCCCGGATTGCTCCAACCTCCTGACCATCGAGTGGAACGGGGACGTTTATCCGTGCGATTTTTTCGTGGAGGAGCGTTATCGGATGGGCAACGTGCTCGAGGACACCCTTGAGCACATGCTTCAGGGCCGGCGGTTCCGGCGCTTCGTCTCCCGCGCCGAGGAAGTCCCCGCCGCGTGCCGCGAGTGCGAATGGTTGTGGGCGTGCAACGGGGGATGCTACCGTCAGAGGGGCAAGCTCGGTATCGGACAGGGGGACAAACCCTACATGTGCGAGGCCAACAAGAGGATCTTCAGTCACGTGTTCGGCAAGTTCGACGAGTTGAGAGCCAGCCCCGTGAGACCCCGCCTGCACGCCTTTCTGAAGGAGCTGGAGCGGAAGATTCTCGGCCGTGCCCCCGGCGGCCCGGCATCGAAACGCGTCCCGTCCGGGTCTCTGCGGCCGGGAGGCGTGCGAGGAAGGGACGGGTCACGCGGGAGTAGGACAAAGGGCTCGGCGAGGCGGCACTTCACCGAGACAGGGCGGAGGGCACAGGGCTTTGAGTGAAGAAGATCGCATCCTCGTGGCAGTGCTGGGGAAGACGGTATACGTCAAGCCTTTCGGAGATGCCACCCAGAGCAACTGCCTCGGCCTGCCGGATTTCCTGAAGGCGATGTTCCGAGAGGGATGCACGGGCGTTGCCTTTGACCTCGCCGAGTGCACCCGGATGGACAGCACGTTCCTCGGCGTAATCGCTTCCGCTGCCATCCCCGCCCCACACGAGGGAGGCAAGGCGGCGGTGATTCTGAACGCGGACGATCACGCCAGGCGTGATCTGCGCATGATCGGGTTGATGGCGGTGGTGGCCGTCAAGGAGGAGCCCTGCGAACCGCCTCCCGGACTCGAACTCAGCCCGATAGACTTCGTGCACCTCCCCGCCACGGAGCGGGAGCGCGTCCGGAAGATCATGGACCTCCACGAACAGCTCACCAGATTGAACGAGAAGAACAGCAAGAAATTCGGGCCTTTTGTGAGGATGATCGGGGAGGAATTGCAGCAGGGCTGAAGCGCACAGAGGACCCCCCATGCGGTTTGCAATGTGCAACGAGTTCTGCGAGGGTTGGGACTTCGCGGACGCCTGTCGCCTCGCTGCCGAGGCAGGGTATCAGGGCATCGAGATCGCCCCCTTTACCATCGGCGATTCCGTCGAGGAGGTGGGACGGCGCCGGCGCGCTGAACTGCGTGAGGCCGCACGGAAGCACGGGCTGGAAGTCGTGGGCCTCCACTGGCTGCTGGTCAAGCCCGATGGCCTTTACATCAACCATCCCGACGACGAGGTCCGCAGCCGCACCGCTTCCTACCTCGGGGCGGAGATAGACTTCTGTGCCGACCTGGGCGGCACGAGGATGATCGTGGGTTCGCCCAGGCAGCGCAGTGTCCTGGAGTCGGACACCTACGAGGCAGCCTGGCAGCGCACCGTGGAGACCTTCCGGGCCCTGGCGCCGCATGCCGAATCGCGAGGCGTCTGTCTCTGCATCGAGCCCCTCGCTCCCGCCGAGACGAACTTCATCACCACCGCCCGGGAGGCCCGCCGCCTCGTGGAAGCAGTGGACCGTCCGGCCTTCCAGATGATGCTCGACGTAAAGGCGATGTGCAGCGAGGTGGAGCCGATTCCGGAGATCATCCGCCACTCCGCCCCGTGCCTCAGGCATTTCCACGCCAACGACGGGAACCTCGGCGGGCCGGGCTTCGGGGACACTGACTACGGCCCGATTGTCGAGGCCCTGCGCCAGGTCGGCTACGACGGGTTCGTGAGCGTGGAAGTGTTCGATTTCTCGCCGGGACCCGAGAGGATAGCTCGTGAGAGCATTCGCTATCTCAAGGAGGTCTTCGGCGAGTAGCGTGCCTCCTGCCGTAAGGCGCAGGGCAGAAGGCCGCACTCGCGGCGTTGCCGACGTTCCGCACGGTGTTGCACCGCGCGCTGGACCATTTTAACAGTAAGGAACCGCAGCGTGGCTGACACGAAAATCGTCGTGACCGCGAAGCAGCGTGGGACGGCATTCTGTCCCGTGAGGGCAGAGCTGAGCTTGCCGATCGAGGAGGTGGAGGGCAAGGCCCTGGTTGACGAGCAGGGCGGCCTCGCCGTGCCGTTCCAGGTGGAACGCTCCGGGGAGGGTTGCCGCCTCCACTGGATTCTGGATTCTGCTGCGGCCGGGCAGGCCCGCAGTTACCTGCTGACCAACTCGCGGGCGCCTGCCGAAGGTTCCCTCGTGGACCTTTCGGAGCGTGAGGGCTGCAAGATCGAAGTCAGGATCGGCGGGGAACTCTTCACTCGTTACTTCTACGGGGAAGAGGTGCCGCGGCCCGTGCTCTATCCCCTCATCGGCCCCTTCGGCCACGGGGTAACCCGAGCCTACCCGATGGAACAGGTCGAAGGCGACCACACGGATCACGTGCATCATCGCTCGTTATGGGTGGGATGGGGGGACGTGAACGGCTCCGACAACTGGAGCGAGGAGAAGGGTTCCGGCCGCGTCGTGCACCGTGGGTTCGAGGGACGCGGCGGCGGCCCGGTCTTCGGGTGGATCGCCTCCAGGAATGACTGGCTGGATGCGGACGGCACGAAGCTCATGGAGGACCGCCTGACCTGCCGTTTCTACAACCTGCCCGCCGGCATGAGGCTGCTGGAGTTTGAGGTCACCTTCAGCGCAACCGAGGGCGACGTTCGCTTCGGCGACACCAAGGAAGGGGGCATCTGCTGCGTGCGCGTGGCTTACCCCATGGAGGTGGACCTCGGAGGGAGGATAGAGAATGCCTTCGGCGGCGTCAACGAGGAGGAGACCTGGGGCAAGCGCGCGCAGTGGTGCGATTACAGCGGCGTGGTCGAGGGACACAGGGTGGGAATCGCCGTCTTTGACCACCCGTCGAATCTCCGCCACCCGACCTACTGGCACGTGCGCAACTATGGATTGATGACCGCCAATCCGTTTGCCCTTTCCCATTTCCTGGCCGGGCAGAAGGTTGACGGTTCCTACACGCTCCCGGCGGGCGAGTCGCTCGCGTTCCGCTACGCGGTTTACGTGCACGCCGGCGACGCCACCGAGGGCGGAGTGAAGGGGCGATACCTCGACTGGGTCTACCCGCCCGAGCCGGGCGCCTCGAAGTAGCGGGCACTGCCGCCTGTGGCCCGGCTGGGCGCGCCGAAGGGGCGCAGGCAAAGCCGGGTCGAAAATCTGCTGTCTCAGTAAGCGGGCAAGGCACGACACGAACCGTGGGCGCTGTGAGCGCGCCTGTGCAGAGGCACTCTGGAGGATGGAAGATGAGCATGTTGGAAGAAGGACGTGAGCGGGGCCGGCGTGCCGGCTCTCAGGTGGAAGGCATGATTGAGAAGATGCAAACGGAGTTCGTCCGTACACGAGAGCTCTATCCCACGATCGGGGACATGGACCTCGCCGCCGCGATCCGCGAGTACGACAGGGAGCGCCTTGCCTGCGAGCCTGATTACGGCGTGTTCCCGGAGATGAAGGGGTTGCTGGATCGGCACGTGGGCGAGCGGGAGGGTTTCCGCGAGGCTTCGGGGCTCGATGAGACGGCCACCGCTTACCAGTTTTCCTGGGGATTCTTCCTGAGCCGCCGGCTCACTGCGAATCATCTCGCCCGGTACGACCTCGTGACGCCCTGGCGCCAGTGCACGAACGTGTTCTTCCCCGAGGGAGAAGATGGGGTGACGATAAGCAACAACCGCGATGACACCGCGCGGCCCGTATACGCCGAGACGATCCCCAACTTTCGCAAAGATCCCGTTCCCGCCGGGGACCAGGTCCACTGGCGCCAGGGGGGCGTCTCCAGCGCGGTGCTCCTTGACGAAGAACCGGAGTGCTGCTTCCCGTGCGACCCGATCGAGCTCGTGCCCGACGAGTGCCTCGGTGACATCCACGAGATCGTGAAGTTCATGACCCGGTACCGCGAGTTCTACGGCCCCGGAAACCAGATGTGGTGTGATCGGAGCCTGAACGCGGTGGCGGTTGAGAAAACCAACTGTCGAGTCGCGTTCCGCTGGCCCACGGTCAACGGCGCCGTCTGCATCACCGCGTGCAGCTACCTCGATCCGGAGCTGAACGCCTTCAAGAAGGAGCGTACCCGCAGGGCGATGGCGATCAAAGGCGAGGCCGAGGAGAACTCGGTGGACTGGCACTTCTTCCGGGGCGCCGACCGGCGCCACCGGCGGCTCATTGAGCTGACCAACGCCGAGGCAAAGCGCGGGGCGACGCTCTGGGGCGCCTTCAACGTCGTGGCGGACACCGCCGTGCCGTTCCCGGACCGCATCTGCGTGGCCGGCGAGAAGGCCTTTCCGGAGCGGGAGCCGAACGCCAACTGGACCCTCACGCAGTACGCCTCGGTTATCACCGGACCGAATCGGCGCACTCTTTACCGCTCGATTCGCGACTTCGAGAACCTGCGCTCCATCACGACCTTCACGCCGTACCTCGTGCTGGGTGAAGGTGTCGAGATGAAACCCGAATGGCAGCGGGACATTGACCGGGGCCTGTGCGAGCTCGCACCGCCGCTGGATTCCGAAAAGTAGGGGCGCGCGTCCCGGACTGAAGCGAAGGGGGCGCTCCCGAAGGGCCGCAGGGGACAGCGCGTGCGGTTTTTCCCCCGCGCCACCCGCATGTACGTATGGTGTCGCTCGGATTCACGGGGCGCCGGTCGAGACCTCGTCGCCCGGTTCGAGGTCGCCCGGCGGGTAGAGTATCACGGCATCCCCCGGCCGCAGCCCTGAAGTCACCTCGAAGTTCTCTTCGCCGCGAATCCCGACCTCCAGCGCGACAAGCTCCGCGCGACCCCCGTCCACCCTGAAGGCGGCCATGCCGTCTGAGGTGGCGAACACCGCCGCCGCCGGCACCAGCACCGCGGTCTGGCGGGAATCGGTCACGATCTTGACACCCAGCTCACATCCCGGCCTCAGCCCCAGCTTCGAGTTGTCGAACTCTATGAGCACCTTGACCCGCTGCTGCCGCAGGCCGAGCGCCGAGACCTTGGTGAATCCCGACGGGTAGATGGTCTTCACCCGTCCCGTGGCCGTCTCCCCCCCGAGCGCCTCCCCGACCAGGATGACCTTCTGGCCCTGGTGGATATTGTGAATCTCGTCGCTGAGGATGTCGGTCTCGATCTCGACAGATCCCACGTCGCCCACCAGCAGCAGTGCCGTGCCGGGGCTGACGTAGCCCTCGTGGTCCACGTACTTCTCCAGCACGACTCCGTCAATGGGCGAGCACACCCGCGTTCTGGCAAGCTCCTCGGACAGAAGCGTCATCTCTGCGCGAATCTGCTCGATGCGCGCACCGTAGACCTCCTCCAGATACTCGGTGTCGTCCATGGATTCCCGGAGGGTTTCTTCTTGCAGCAGGGCTATTCCGTGCTCCGCCTGCGAGGCTGTGAGTCGCAGTCTGGCGGCATCCAGTTCGGCCTGCGCCACCTCGTGGTTGCGGAGCCGCTCCTCGAACCGCTCGCGGGTGACGATGCCTTTCTCAAGGAGCGCCTGCGTCCGGGCAAGCTCCTTGCGGGCCAGATCGAGGTTTGCCCCGGCCACCTCCACGTTCTTACGGGCCACTTCTATGGCGAGGGCGGCACTCTCGGCGCGCTTCTGCGCGGCGGCGATTTCCGACTTCTCGGGCAGCGGGGCGGCTATCCCCGCAATGTAGCCCTTCACTTCCTCGATCTGGGCCAGAGCCCGATCCACGCGCGCCCTGAGCTCCGTATCCTCAATGGTGGTGATCACCTGGCCCGCCTCAACCATGTCTCCCTCTTCCAGCTCGATGCGGCGTGCGATGCCGGCGGCAAGTGCAGTGACGAGACGGGTGACGTGGAGGCGGGTCTTGGCCTCCTCCGTCACGTACTCCTCTATGGTCCCCCGCACCACCGGGGAGGTCCGCACCGCCGGCGGCTGCCCCCTGGTGTAGAGGTATGCCGCAACGCTTGCGGCGACGATGATGGTGGGCCAGATCAGTTTCCTCAGAAGCCTTTTCACCTGTCATTCCCTTGTCTTGAGAACCCGCATT
>JAUWZH010000173.1 GCA_030615435.1 Candidatus Brocadiaceae bacterium
TGCAGGTGAACATCCCGGCTTCCGAGGGCACCTACGCCTACGACCGCATATTGGGCAGGATGGCCGAGGCGGGTGAGAATTTCGGGCGCATCTGGATGTCCCCCTGGAGTTTCGGCCTCGAATGGACCAAGGCCTATGACGTGCACTATCGGGGCCTGGGACGCTATAACCTCCTGAACGCCTGGCGTCTGGACCACGTGCTGCGCGCCGCCGAGCAGAACGGGGTTTACGCAATGCTGCTGTTCACCGCGCACGGGGAGATAGGAGACTACGAGTCGGATTTCCAGGGGCACGACCGCGAGAAGAAACAGGGCAGCCCCTACTGGAGCCGGTACGGGGGCCCCGTGGACCACCCCAAGGAGATCTACACTTCGGAGGAGGTCCTGGAGCTTTACAAGCAGAAGGCCCGCTACATCGTCGCCCGCTGGGGATACTGCTCGGCCGTCATGGCGTGGGAAATCCTCAACGAGCCGGACCTGGCCGCTTTCTACAAGGAGAACCAAACCTACCAGGGGCAGACCTACGGCGAGCTGGGAGCCCGATTCGTCCAGAACGTTGCGCGGCACATCCGCGCCCTCGACCCCGCCGAGCACCTGATAACGAGCGGCTGCTATCGCTACCGAAAGGCTTGCGCAGAGCCGACGCTCAGGCTCGAGGAGGTGGATTTCAATACCGGCCATGTGTTCGAGCAGGACCTGGAGAGCAGGCTCCTCTCGGACCTGCGCTACATGCAGGGCACTTTCAACAAGATCTTCCTCGTCACCGAGGCGGGCCTGACGCCTTTCGCGCAGGACGCCGAGACCACGGCCCTGGCCATCCACCGCACCCTCTGGTCCTCGTTTATGACCCCGGGGGCCGGCGTCGCCGCCCCGTGGTGGTGGGTGCTCATTGACAGGCGCGACCTGTACGGCTATTTCCGGGCGCTGCGCAATTTCGCAGAGGGGGAAGACAGACGGGGCAGGAATTATGATGCGGGCGTCGGCTCGGCGCGGGACGAGGCAGGCAAACGGTCCCTGAAGGCCGTCGTGCTGACGAACGGCCAAAGGGCGTTCGGCTGGATTTACCACCCCGCCTCTTTCACCTCCCGCGCTACGTGGGAGGAGGCCCCGGAGGCGCCCGCAGCCGTCACCATCAATGGACTGAAGGCCGGCCCCTACCGCATCGAGGTATGGGACACCTACAGGGGCGAGGTCATAGGGCGTCTCGAAGCCGAAAGCCGACAAACCGACGGGGGGGCGGGAGGGACGGCGCTGACGTTCAACACCCCACCCTTCGCCCGTGACGTCGCCTGCAAGGTCCTGCCGAAATAGCCTTTGCCGTCCGCGCGCGAGGTCGAACGCGTCCGGCGGCTCGGTCGCCCCCGCCGTCGGCGTTCCTCACTGCGGTTCCTCCAGGTCCTCTTGCCACCTGCGCCTCAGGCCCTGCTTGCGGGTGCGGCGGCTGAGGCGCCGCTTGCTCTGGGAGACCTGCTCGTGGGGTCTGTCCACGTCCGTGCGGCGCGGCTCCTCCCACCGCTCGATGGACTCCATGATCTCCACGTAGCTCTTGTAGCGCAGCCGCGGCAGCTCCCCGCTCTCGACGGCGGCCTTCACGGCGCACTCGGGCTCGTGCACGTGCGTGCAATCCGGCATGTGGCACTCGCGCGAGAGTTCCCAGATTCTCGGGAAGAACTGGGCCACGTCGCGCCTCTCGATGTCCCACAGGCCGAACTCCCGGATGCCCGGCGTGTCCACCACATATCCTCCGCCGTCGAGCTTCAACAGTGAGACGCTGGAGGTGCAATGGGTTCCCCTCCAGCCTATCGGTGCGATCTTGAGTTCGAGGCCCGGCTGGAGCGCGTTTATCAGGGAGGACTTGCCGACGCCGCTGTGCCCCGCCAGCACCGTGCTCTTGTCGCGCAGCACCCCCCGGAGCGACTCGATGCCGACGTCTTCCGTGGCGCTGGTGAACAGGACGCTGAAACCCAGTTCTCGATAGAGCTGCGAGACCGTCTCGTGCTCGTCCCCGGGCTGGGCCAGGTCTATCTTGTTGATGCAGATGATGGGCTCGAGGCCCTCGGCCTCGGCGGCGATGATATAGCGGTCAATCAGCCCCACGCGCAGCGGGGGGCGCCGCACGGAACTCACGATGAGCACCTGATCCACGTTGGCCACGATCACGTGCTCGGTACGGTGGTCGCGGGGCTGGGCGCGGGACAGCTTCGTGCGGCGAGGCAGCACCTCGGTGACCACGCCTTCCCCGGCCCCTGTAAGCTCCAGCTTCACCCTGTCCCCCACAGCGAGGGGTTTCGTCTCCCCCGTATCGCTGTCTGTGAGCCTGCGGCGCGCCGTGCACTTGTAGACCCCCTCAGCGGTGTCCACGCTGCACGAGACGGAGGCGATGTTGGTTATCGTGCCTTGCATATCGGCCATTGGCTGTCAGCTATCGGCTTTCGGGCGGCGGATTCGCTCCCGCAGCGGCGAGGTGGGAGAAAAGGTCGTCCAAGGCGAGGCGCCTGTTGGCGTTCGCCCCGATGTGCTCGATGGCCTCTATGGCCCTCTCGGCGCACTCGATGATCAGGTCCAGGGGCAGGCCGGCAGCGAATTGCTCGAACCTCTCTTTCAGGGTGCTGTTGAACAGTTCGACCTCGCCCGGCGCCACGGCGGCGGCGGCGAGGTCCCGGTAGAAGACCACCACGCACTCGAGAAGCTCCTGCAGCGCGACCCTCGCCTCTGCGCGGGAGCCGGGCGACTCGGGGGCCATCTCGCAGAGCCAATCGGACAGCCGGAAGTTCCGCCCGGCATCGAGAGCAAACAGCTCTTCGGCGAGCCGGCGGTTGAACTCGTGCAGCCCCACGTCCCGGAAGGCCCGCGCCCTGCCGGGGCTGCCCCAACTGCGCCGCGCCAGCCACCAGGCATCTTCATCCGAAAGGCCCCCGTCCCGCAGTTCCTCCTCCACCTGGCGGGGCGGCAGGGCGCTGAATCTGACCACCTGGCAGCGGCTCACCACCGTCTGCGGCAGGTCGCGCAGGGTGGTGGCAATGAGAATGAAGCAGCAATTGCCCGGCGGCTCCTCCAGGGTCTTCAGGAAGCAGTTGGCCGCCTCCAGCGTCATGCGCTCGGCCTCTCTCATCACGAAAACCCGCCGCGGCGCCAGCGCGGGCTTGAGCGAGGCGTCGTGCTCCACCGAACGGATGGTGTCTATGGGCAGGTCCTGTTTGCCCTCGGGAACGCCGATCTCGCGGTAGTCCGGGTGGTTGCTCGCGTCAAACGCGCGGCAGCTCCTACAGGCTCCGCAGCGCTCCTGCTCGCCCTCGCGGCAGAGCAGCACGGAGGCAAATCTGCGCGCGAGGGCCAGCCTGCCCACGCCGCCCGGCCCGACAAAGAGGTAGGCATGCGCGATAGCGCCGGTTCGCACGGCCCCCCGCAGCAGCATTACGGCGCGTTTCTGACCCGGGACGTTCTCAAGTGCCATGGTTGACCCCGGCCCTAGGCCTCGATGACCGCCATCGTCTGCCCCACCCTGGCGATGTCGCCCTCTTGGATGAGTATCTGCTTCACGGCTCCTTTCAACGGTGAGGGCACGGTGAAGGCGGCCTTGTCCGTGATCATCTCCACCAGGTCCTGCCCTTCCTCCACTTCTTCGCCCTCCTGGACGTACCAGAAGGAAACCTCTGCCTTATCGGGGGCATCCTCGCCGAGGTCCGGCAACTGGAACCTGTGCTCCATGTCTTCTCCTTGCTATTCAGGCGTCACGGCAAGCATTTCTCTCGCAAGCTGCCCGGCCATGTAACTGCTTCGCACGAAAGGGGCGCTGGCAACCGCCTCAAACCCCAACCCCAGCGCCTCGAGGCGCAGTTGCTCGAATCGCCCCGGCGGGACGAACTCCACCACCGGGTGGTGGCGAGTCGAGGGTCGCAGGTATTGTCCCATTGTAACGGCGCGGCATCCGGCGGCGCGCAGGTCGGCCAGGACCCCCCTGACCTCCTCCTCGCGCTCCCCCAGCCCGAGCATCAGTCCGCTCTTGGCGACGATGCCACGTTCGGCAACCCTCCGCAGCAACGCCAGCGAGCGTTCGTAATCGGCCTGCGGGCGGACTTCGCGGTAGAGTCGCGGGACCGTCTCTACGTTGTGATTGAAGACCTCCGGCCCCGCCGATGCCACCTGGTCTACGTCCTCGGCCCGGCCCTCGAAATCGGGCGTCAGGACCTCCACGCTCGCCCCGCAGCGCTCGTGGACGGCGCGGATGGTGCGGGCGAACTGTTCGCTGCCCCCGTCCGGAAGGTCGTCGCGGGTCACGCTGGTCACGACCACGTGCTTGAGGGCGAGCCTCTCCGCGGCCTCAGCGACGCGCTGCGGCTCCCGTGCTTCGACGGGCTCCGGCCGGCCGCCCCTCACCGCGCAGAAGGTGCAGTGCCGCGTGCAGATGCGGCCCAGAATCATGAAGGTCGCCGTGCCCCGCGCGAAGCATTCCCCGATGTTGGGGCAGCGGGCTTCCTGGCAGACCGTGCACAGGTGCAGGTCCCGCAGAGCGTCCAGCACGGGAGCCATCTGCTCGCGCGCCGGCAGCCTTTTCTTCAGCCACGCGGGAAATCTTCTGACGGTGTCGCTCATCCTGCCCGGACCCTCTCGCTCTGCCGCGACTGCGGAACGTCCGCGAATCCGAAGTCCTCGCAGAACAGCCGCGCAGCCCTTCGGGCAACCTCGGCCAGATCGGGCGGCCGGCCGAGCACCTCCTGCATCGAAGTCACCCGCACCCCCGGCAGCCCGCACGGCACGATGAGGCGGAAGAACTCCAGGTCGGTCGTCACGTTGAGCGCCGCGCCGTGGTAGGCCACCCAATGCCTCACCGCAATGCCTATGGAGGCGATCTTCCTTCCTCCCACCCACACCCCCGTGTAAGGAGGATTGAGGCCGGCCCCTATGCCGTAGCTCTCGAGCAGGCGAAGGAGCCAGCCCTCCAGCTCGCGCAGGTAGCGGTGGAGGTCGCGCCCGCGCGCCGTCAGGTCCACGATCGGGTAGGCGACGAGCTGGCCCGGGCCGTGGAACGTCACCCGTCCGCCCCGGTTGGTCTCGAGGACCTCCACGCCGCGTTCCCGCAGGGTCTTGCGGTCGGCCAGCACCTCCCCGGCCAGGCCCGAGCGGCCGATGGTGATGACCGGTGGGTGTTCGAGCAGCATCAGGAAGTTCTCCCGGCCCCCTGAGGCCGCACATCGCCGGCGCAGCCTCTGCTGGGTCTCCAGGGCCTGTCGGTAGCCGCACCTCTCGGGCCCGATCACTTCCAGCGCTCTGTCGGTCGCCTGCTGCAAGGACTCCTCCGCTGCACTGCGGCGGGCCATCGGCTTTCAGCGGTGAGACATTTTCGTCAGTGCCCGCCGACACTTCCGGAACGGAGAATCGCGAGTCAAGAATATGGAACCGCCCTCAGCCCATCCAGTTCACCGGCAGCCCGATGATGCCCTCGGCCGCTTCCCGCAGGCTCTCGGAGAACGTGGGGTGGGCGTGGATGGTTTCGGCCAGCTCTTCGGCGGTTGCCTCCAGCCTGAGGGCGAGGGCGGCCTCGCCAATCAAGCTGCTCGCATCCTGCGAAGCGATGTGCACTCCGAGCAGCTCGCCCGTGCCGGCCTCGGCTATCATCTTGACGAACCCCTCGATGGCCCCCTCCACCCGGGCCCTGCCGAGTGCCCGCATGGGGAACCGCTTGACGGTCACCTCGCCCGCTTCCTTCCGGGCCTCCTCCTCGCTCATCCCCACCGCGGCAATCTCCGGGAAGGTACAGGCGAAGT
>JAUWZH010000022.1 GCA_030615435.1 Candidatus Brocadiaceae bacterium
CAACGTTGACCTCGCCACCGTCCCGCCGAGGGAGAGCGTCCAGCTCACCATCTACAACTCCGAGGACATCACCCTGGTGCGCGAGACCCGCAGCCTCTCACTCAAGGAGGGCATCAACCGCATCCAATACTCCTGGGCCAACACCCTGATTGACCCGACGTCGGTGGAGATCCGACCCCTGGAGAAGGAGAACCAGATCGAGGTGCTGGACACCACCTTCCCCGGCGACAAGCCGCAGCACCTGATCTGGAACATCGAGTCGGAGATCGAGGGCCAGGTCAGGTTCCAGGTCACGTATTTCACCAGCGGCATTTCATGGTCGGCGGACTACGTGTTGACCGCCAACCCCGAAGAGACGGAGATGAGCTTCGACGGCTACGTGCAGGTCTACAACAACTCCGGCGAGAACTACGAGAACGCCGAGGTGCGGCTTGTGGTGGGCGTGATCAACCTGGTGGAGAAAATCCGCGAGCTCGCCCGGCGCGGCATCGGTCTGCGGCACGCCGGCAAAACATTCGTCTTGAACGGGAGACTGGGCGCCTTTCGAAATTCCCTTGAATTAGCGGAAAAACCTGTGTCTGAGGGCGAGGCGCCCGCCCGGCCGCCGGAGATCATCAAGGAGGGCCTCTCCGAATACTTCATCTACACCATCGAGGGCCGGCAGACAATCCCCAACAAATGGTCGAAACGCCTGGTGAGCTTCACCGCCCGCAAGGTGAAGTTCGACATCCTCTACCGCGTCCGCCCGCACCAGTACGGCACCCGCCCGGTGCGCTTCTTCATGCTGGTCAACGACGAGGAGCACGAGCTCGGCACCACCCCCCTGCCGGACGGGCTGGTGCGCACCTTCCGCGACAACGGCCGCGACGGCCTCAGCTTCCTCGGGCAGCAGAAGGTCAGCTACATCCCCATTAAGGAGGACGTCGAGCTCAACGTCGGCACCGACGACGAGGTCGTCTGGGAACGGAAGGCAATGGGAGTGAAGCGCTCCGACTTCGCGTTCGACCACACCCCGCCGCGGGTGGTCGGCTGGGACGAGAGAAGTTCCGTCAGGGAGGAGGTCCGCAACTACAAGGGCAAGCCGGTGCGGGTGGAGCTGCGCCACGTGATCCCTGGCGACGTCGAACTGGAGGCCGAGGGGGCGAAGCTGCACGACTACCACACCGTGGAGTTCACCTACGACGTGCCTGCCCGCGGCCAGTTCGCCTGGCACTACGAATACACGCAGCACTTCGGCAGGAATGCGGAACAGGATCGCATACGGCTGAAATAGCCGTCTTTTCTTCGGAAAGGAGCAGGTCATGCATAAGGGAACGCGGTTCATAGCGGCCCTGGTCGCCTGCGCGGCGATCATTTGCCTCACGGGAGCGCGGTCGGCCACGGCGAGGATCAAGCTCGTCACACTGCCAGTGCGGGAGCGCGTCGAGATACAGCTCGACAACGCGAACGCGACGCTGGTGGAGGAAGAGCGCATCGTCACCCTCCTGGAGGGGACGAACAAGATTGACTTCTCATGGTCCAACACGGCGATTGACAAGGGAACCATCCGGTTCCGCGTGGTGGACATGCCGCTGCGTAAGGGAACTAACAAGGACCACACCTCCCTGCTCCGCCCCGACGGCCAGGTGGAGATGATCCGGGTGATCAATGTGGCCTATCCGCCGGGCGAGAACGCCCTGCTTTGGGAGGTCTTTGCGGAGAAGCCCTTCGCGGCGCGGGTGCGCATAAGCTACCTGATCTCGAACCTCACCCGTTCTTTCAACTATCGCGCGGTGGCCGAGCACGATGAGTCCACGCTCACCCTGCGGGAGTACGTCCGCCTGGGGAACTTCTCGGGCGAGGAATTCGGGGACTCCGGCATCTGGGCGGGGTTCGGCGAGTATTTCCACAGGGAAATCGGCATGAACGAGGCGAAGGAACTGCTCATCTGGAAGTTCCTGAACGTCCCCATCGAGAAGACCTACACCTTCGACTGGTGGACCGGCCAGCACGTGCCGGAGCAGCGCGAGCAGCGCTACGTGGAGATGCGCTACGTGCTGCACAACGACGAGGAGCATCAGATGGGCGAGTTCCCGCTCCAGTTCGGCAAGGTGCGCATCTTTCAGAAGGACGGCCGCGGCGGCGAGGCATTCATCGGAGAGGACTGGGGACGCTTTACCCCCATAGACGACGAGATGAAGCTCTACCTCGGCCTGGCGCGGGACGTTGTGGTAAAGCGCAAAGTCACCCAGAACAGGCGCCGCAAAGTCCACGGGAACCTTTACCACCAGGAAATCACCCTGAAGTACACGATTGAGAACTTCAAGAGCGATCCGGTCACCCTCGACATCAACGAGGACATGAACCGGCTGCGCGATTCGTTCTGCGAACACAAGGACCGCACCGCGCAGTGGGAGATCGTGCCCAAGGGAACGTCCATCGGGAAAAAGCAGATCGAACGGAAGGACGCCCGCACGGCCATCTTCCACGTCCCCCTGGAGGCGGCGCCGGAAGGCGAGGCCGAGGTGGAGCCGGTCGAGGTTACCGTGCACATGTTCCTTCGGAACGAGTGGTGAGGGGAGGTGAGCGATGAGAGCAATCAACACGCATTCGATGCTTGTGATCCTTTCCGTGCTCGGGCTGTGCTGCGTCGCGACACCGGCCGGGGCGCGGAACATTGACCTCGCCACCGTCCCGCCAAGGGAGAGCGTCCAGCTCACCATCTACAACTCCGAGGACATCACCCTGGTGCGCGAGACCCGCAGCCTCTCCCTCAAGGCAGGTATCAACCGCATCCAATACTCCTGGGCCAACACCCTGATTGACCCGACCTCGGTGGAGATCCGACCCCTGGAGAAGGAGGACCAGATCGAGGTGCTGGACACCACCTTCCCCGGCGACAAGCCGCAGCACCTGATCTGGAACATCGAGTCCAAGATCGAGGGGCAGGTCAGGTTCCAGGTCACGTATTTCACCAGCGGCATTTCGTGGTCGGCGGACTACGTGCTGACCGCCAACCCCGAAGAGACGGAGATGAGCTTCGACGGCTACGTGCAGGTCTACAACAACTCCGGCGAGAACTACGAGAACGCCGAGGTGCGGCTGGTGGTCGGCGTGATCAACCTGGTGGAGAAGATCCGCGACCTGGCGCGGCGCGGCATCATCGCCCCGCCGCACGGACGGGAGGAGGAAAAGGGCCTTAAGCGGCGGGTCATGCTGGGGGCTGTCGAGGCTGCGGCGCTCAGAGGGGAGAGGCGTCCGCCGGAGATCATCAAGGAGGGCCTCTCCGAGTACTTCATCTACACCATCGAGGGCCGGCAGACGGTCCCCCACAAGTGGTCGAAGCGCCTGGTGAGCTTCACCGCCCGCAAGGTGAAGTTCGACATCCTCTACCGCGTCCGCCCCCACCAGTACGGGAGCCGCCCGGTGCGCTTCTTCATGCTGGTCAACGACAAGGAGCACGAGCTCGGCACCACCCCCCTGCCGGACGGGCTGGTGCGCACCTTCCGCGACAACGGCCGCGACGGCCTCAGCTTCCTCGGGCAGCAGAAGGTCAGCTACATCCCCATCAAGGAGGACATCGAGCTCAACGTCGGCACCGACGACGAGGTCGTCTGGGAGCGGAAGGCAATGGGGGTGGAGCGCTCCGACTTCGCCTTCGACCACACCCCGCCGCGGGTGGTCGGCTGGGACGAGAGAAGTTCCGTCAAGGAGGAGCTCCGCAACTACAAGGGCAAGCCGGTCCGGGTGGAGCTGCGCCACGTGATCCCGGGCGACGTCGAGCTGGAGGCCGAAGGGGCGAAGCTTCACGACTACCACACCGTCGAGTTCACCTACGATGTGCCTGCCCGCGGCCAGTTCGCCTGGCACTACGAATACACGCAGCACTTCGGCACGAAAGCGAGACAGGATCGCATATGGCTGAAATAGACAATCCCCCCGGTCAGGCGGGAGAGCGCAGGTGACGGGCCGCCACGGCGGCCCGTCACCTTCCCAGGAGCGCCTCGTATATCTCGATGACCGCGCCGGCCTGGCGTTCGAGGCCGAAGAGCGATTCCATCCGCTCCCGCGCCGCCTCTCCCCATCGGCGCCGACGTTCGGCGCTCTCTGCCATCTCCAGAATGGCCTCGGCCAGGTTTTCAGGTGTGTCGTAGACCACGATGCCGGTCTTTCCGTCCTCCACGATGCCGGGCAGCACGCCCCGCCTGGCCACCACCAGGGGCTTTCCCATCGCGGCCATCTGCGCTGCGGCCCTGCACGAGCCGTCGCTTCCGGCCACGAGCATGATTCCGGCGTCGAACGTGGCGAGCACCTGCCCGTAGTCGGCCGTCCTGTAGCCGAGCGGCCGCACCGTGTCCTGGAGCCCCATCCGCTTGACGGGCCTGTTGAGGATCTCCTCCTTATGCGTGCCCCTCCCGAGCACAACGATCTTGACCCGCGCCTCGCGCTTCTGCACCAGGAGCGCCGCCTCAAGCAGCACATCAAAGCGGCGGTGCCATTGGACGCGGGCCACCAGGCCGAACACGATGTCTTCACGGCCGAGGCCGAGCTGCTCCCGGGTGCCCGGGCGGGCCTCAGCGGGGCGGTACCGCCCGAGGTCAACCGCTCCGCGGACCGTGCTCACCGTGTGCGGATGGCGCCCAAGGCGCTCCACCGCACGTGCCCGCAGGCGGTCGCTCAGCACGATGAGATGGTCGGTCATTCGTGGGCCGAACTGGAACCGTTCCAGAAGAGTGCCCCTGTACTCCCGCGCGCCGTGATCCGTGCGAACCAGGGGCGCGCGCAGACGAGAGCGCCGCAGGGCGACCGCCGCCAGGACATGGTCCCACGAACCGTGCGCGTGCACCAGGCGAAAGCCCCCGCGCTCAATGAGACGAGAGAGCCTCTCTATGTCCCCGACGTTGCGGGCCACGTTCGGGGCACTGTCGAAGCAGAACCCGTCGTGCACCGTGAGGCCCATTCTCCGGGCCTGCTCCGGCAGGGACCGCCCCTCGGCGTGGTGCGACCGGGCGCAGGCGAGTTCTGAATGCCACCCCTGCCTGCCCAGCTCACGACAGAGCAGGGTCACGGGCTCGGACGGCCCTGTCCACTTGTAGTCGGCGTAGCAGTGAAGAACGGCTTCCGCCATCTCGTGAAGCCACCGCAGTTCGGGAAATCGGCGAGGCGTGCCCCATGATAGCCGGAGGCCACGCCGTAGGACAACTCCGAGACGGCGTCGAGGCGTCTGCACTGCCTCATCTTGGATTACGGGGCCCCCGCTGTGCCTCACGCGCCGGGACCTCTGTCGCAGTCCCCCCGCTTCAGACCCTCGCGCTGAGGCGAGCCATGTGAATGAAAGGCCCGTATCCCTTATAATCTCCGTCTGGCATGTTGGTGGGCGAGGCGGCCGTTTTGCACCAGGTTGGCGGCTGCCAGGCCGCCTGTCATGTTCCCGGCTGTAACCTCCATGCAGGGTGCAACTCCGCCATGCGCAAAGACGGGGCGGGTCTCAGAACCGCTTTGAAACGGGTCCGGATCACGGCGAGGGGCCGTGTGCAGGGGGTCGGGTTTCGCCCCACGTTCTGCCGCGCCCTGACCGATCACGGATGCGGGGGCAGCATAAGGAACACACCGGAGGGGGTGGTCCTGGAGGCGGAAGGGGAGGCATCGGTAATAGAGGATCTCGTGCGGAATTTCCGCAGTATGGCACCCCCGCGGGCAGAGGTGCTTGAGCTGGACGTGGAGGAAGTCGAGCCGGTAGGAGAGAGCAGCTTCAAGATAGCCGAAAGCTCTGCGGAGGGGCGAAGCCTTCTGCCCATTCCCCCCGACTTGGCCACCTGCGAAGAATGCCTCAGGGAGCTGTGCTGTCCAGAGGACCGCCGGCATCGTTACCCTTTCAACACCTGCACCGCTTGCGGGCCGCGCTTCACGATCACCCGCTCCGTTCCCTTCGATCGCATCTCGAACTCGATGGACGAGTTCCCGCCCTGTGCGCTCTGCACACGCGAGTACGGCGACTCCGCCGACAGGCGGTTCCACGCCCAGACCATCTCCTGTCCACGCTGCGGGCCGCGCCTTTCCATGTTGAATGCGGAAGGCAAGAAGCTCGACAGGCCCCTGGACAGGGCGGCGGAGATGCTCAAAGCGGGCAAGATGCTCGCCGTAAAGGGGATCGGCGGTTTCCACCTGGCCTGCGACGCGACGAGTGACGAGGCGGTCGGTGAGCTGCGCCGGCGAAAGAAGCGGCCTTACAAACCCCTCGCCATCATGGTGCGGGGCATCGAGGAGTGCAGGAGTATCTGCAAGGTGAACCACTTCCAGGAAGAAGTGCTCCTCTCCGCGCAGTCGCCCATCGTTCTGCTCAAGAAAAGGAGCTCCTGCGGCGTTTCCGAGGCCGTTGCGCCCGGACTGCGCGACCTCGGGGTCATGCTGCCATACACGCCGCTGCATTACCTGCTGTTTCGGCACGAGGACATGCCGCTGGCGCTGGTCATGACAAGCTGTAACCGGGCCGAGGAGCCCATTTCGACAACCGAAGAGGCGGTGCTGAATGAGCTGAGCGACATCGTAGACGACGTGCTGACCCACGACCGGCAGATAGTCAACCGCTGTGACGATTCGGTAGTGGCGACATTTGGCGGAAGGTTGCTTCTCGTGCGGCGTTCACGCGGCTATGTGCCCGAGCCGATCTTGATGAGGCGCTCGGGGCCTCCGGCTCTTGCCGTCGGCGCCATGCTCAAGAACACGTTCGCGATGACGAGCGGAAGACGCGTCTTCCTTTCCCAGCACATCGGCGACGTGTCTGACGCCGACAATGCGGCGCATTTTGCGCGGTCCTTTGAAAGGTTCTCGCAACTGCTCCGGCTCGATCCGCAGGTGGTGGTCTGCGACATGCACCCTGATTACCCCACCACTGCTTTCGCCAGAGAGCTGAGCGACCGGCGTGGACTTGAGCTCCTTCAGGTTCAACATCATCATGCTCACATCGCATCCTGCCTCGCCGAGAACGGCTCCGAGGGGCCCGTCATCGGGGTCAGCATGGACGGGTCCGGCTACGGGGAGGACGGAGCGGTCTGGGGCGGGGAATTCCTGGTGGCCGACCTACAGGGATACACGCGCAGATGCCACCTGGAGTACGTGCCTATGGCCGGCGGCGAACAGGCGGTGCTGCACACTGAGAGGATGGCACTGGCACATCTGGCCCACGCCCTCGGGCCAGACCGGGCGCTCAGCCGCATGGAGCCGCTGATGGGAAAGGAATGCTGCCGGCTTGCCCTCCAAGTGATGGAGAAGCCCCGTTTCTCCCCTCTTACTTCAAGCTGCGGGAGGCTCTTCGATGCGGTCTCGGCCCTGCTGGGCATAAGGAAGCGGATAACTTACCGCGGCCAGGCGGCCTGCGAACTGGAGGCGTGCTGCGACGCGGAAGAGAAGGGGGCCTACGATTTCGACTACGACGGCGAGAGCATCCTGCTGGAAGGCACCTTCAGGGGCATTTGTGAGGACCTGGACGCCAGCCGTCCAAGGCAGGTCATAGCGGCTCGTTTCCACAACACGGTGGCAAGGATAATCCTGGAGACGTGTGTGCGGATGCGAGATGAGACTGGAATCGGCGAAGTCGCCCTTTCCGGCGGAGTAATGCAGAACCGGCACCTGCTCGGCCTCGCCGTGCCGGCTCTGCGGGCGCGGGGCTTTGAGGTCCTGCTGCAAACCGCCGTGCCACCGAACGACGGCGGGATATGCCTCGGTCAGGCCGCCTGCGCCCTTGCCAGGTTTGGCAGTTCGAGCAGAGGATGAAAATGTGCCTGGCGGTGCCCGTAAGACTGATTAGCATAGAAGGCAGTGTCGGAAAGGTGGAGCTCTCCGGCACTGTGATGGAGGTGGGGCTGCAACTGCTTGAGGAAGCCGCTATCGGCGATTACGTGCTCGTGCACGCCGGCTTTGCCATCCAGAAGGTGGACCAGAGGGAGGCAGAGGAGACGCTGCGCTTTCTGAACGAGGTGTTCGACGTGATGGGAAAGAGGGATGAGGTTCGTTGACGAGTATCGCCGGGCTAGGCCGGTGAAGCGACTCGAGCGTGAAATCCGCCGCGCCGCGGATCGCCTCGGGCGGAAGGTGCGCTTCATGGAGATCTGCGGGGGGCATACGACGGCCATACACCGGTTCGGCATTCCCTCGCTGCTTCCCGATCAAATCGAACTGCTCAGCGGACCCGGCTGCCCGGTGTGTGTTACTCCCACGACCTACATTGACAGAGCCCTGAGTCTGGCCTGCGACGCTTCATGCACTCTGACCACCTTCGGCGACCTGTACAGGGTGCCGGGCAGCGATGGCGCCCTGGAGGACGCCTCCGCGCGGGGCGCAGACGTGAGGGTGGTGTATTCGCCCAGGGATGCCTTGAAGTTCGCCCTGTCCGATCCGCAAAAGGTGGTGACCTTCCTCGCCGTGGGGTTCGAGACCACGGCCCCCGCAGTGGCGGCCACGGTGCTGGAGGCATCGGCGCAGGGGATCGAGAATTTCCGCATCATGTCAGGTCATAAGACAATGCCCCGGGCGCTCAGAGCACTCGTGGAGGCTCCACAGGTCGCCCTGGATGGTTTCATCCTGCCCGGCCACGTGAGCACCATAATCGGGCCGGAGCCATACGGGTTCTTGCCGCAGGAATTCGGCATGGCGTGCTGCGTCTCGGGCTTTGAGCCCACGGACATTCTGCGCAGCATCCTGGCGCTGACCCTTCAGGTGGTGAAACGGGAGTTCTGCGTGCAGAACGAGTACCGGCGCGCCGTCAGAAAAGAGGGCAATGCGGTGGCCAGAGAGCAGATGTCGCGGGTATTCGAGCCCTGCGACTCACAGTGGCGAGGCCTGGGATTAATCCCGAACAGCGGGCTCGACGTCAAGTCTGAATGGCGGGCCTACAGTGTGGACCCGCCGGACCCGACGCTCCCGTCAGAGAAGCACGAGGACTGCCGCTGCGAGCAACTGCTCCGTGGTCTCGCGCGGCCCACCGACTGCCCGTTGTTCGGCACGGTCTGCACGCCGGATTCTGCGGTCGGGCCCTGCATGGTCTCTTCTGAAGGATCCTGTGCGGCGTTCTACAAGTATGGCGCGGGAGGGATTGAATCGTGAGCGGAGAGATCATCAAGCTGGCTCACGGAAGTGGGGGCCGATTGAGCAGACGCCTGATCGAGGGCAAACTACTGAGGTTCTTCGACTCCCCGCTTCTTGCTCCCCTGGCGGACAGTGCCCTTCTGGACATTGACGGTTGCCAGCTTGCCTTCACCACCGACAGCTATGTCGTGGATCCCCTGTTCTTTCCCGGCGGGGACATAGGCAAACTGGCCGTCTTCGGGACGGTGAACGACCTCGCGGTCGTCGGCGCCGTGCCGGCGTTCATCTCCTGCTCTCTGATAATTGAGGAAGGCTTCCCGACGGAAGAGCTCGACAGGATCCTCGCCTCCATGAGCCAGGCGTCAAAGGCAGCCGACGTGGAAGTGGTGACCGGAGACACGAAGGTCGTGCCGAAGGGGAAGGCCGACGGACTGTTCATCAATACGGCCGGGGTGGGCGCGATGGCGGAATGGGCAAGGACACTCTGCTCCACCCCGGCACCCGGCGATGCGGTCGTCGTCTCAGGAAGCGTGGGCGATCACGAGGCCGCCGTGCTCGCGAAGCGTGAAGGGCTGAACCTTCAGAGCAGCATCCAGAGCGACTGCGCGCCCCTCACCAAGGTCGCCCGGGCCGTGCTGCAGAACGCAGAGAGGGTTTCCTTCATGCGGGACGTAACGCGGGGCGGATTGGCCACGATCCTGAACGAGGCGGTGGCGGACTGGTCCCTCGGGGTGGTTCTCAAGGAGGCCGACGTGCCGGTGCGGGCGGAGGTGCGCTCCATCTGCGAGTTGCTGGGGCTGGATCCGTTGTACATGGCCAGCGAAGGCCGGCTGGTGGCCGTGGTGGACGCGCCCAGCGCCGAGAGTGTGCGGAAGGCCGTAAGGAAGACCGCCATCGGGCGCCGGTGCAGTGTCGTGGGAACCGTGACGGAAAGATATGCCGGCAAGGTGGCCGCCGAGACCCCTTTCGCCACCAGGCGGCTGCTTCAGATGCTCAGCGGAGAGCAACTGCCGCGGATCTGCTGAAGTCGCCTCATGGGAACCAGACGTTGCTGGAGACGATCTCCTCCACCGCTTTCCTGACCGGTTCGGACAGCTCGGTCGAATAGCCGAGCCTCTCCGGTTGTATGGAAAGCACCCAGCAGCGGGCACGGCAGCTCTGGGACAGGTAATCCATCAGGGGACTCAAGCCCGCAGAGTGAGTGGAAAAAGACTGAGCGTCGAAGCGCTCTCCGCCGAAGAATCCAATTCTCCCCGCTTGTGCGCCGAAGTCAACAGCGTCCACGAAGAGTATGTCCGTGGGGTCGAGCCTCTCTACCTTGGTGACATAGTTTTCCGGGACGCCGCCGCAATCAAAAGCGCCCTCAAGCCCCCTCTCTGCGAGTCCTTCTGCCACCAGAGGCCCTGCCGCGTCGTCCCCCCTGATGCGGTTGCCGACCCCGAGCACAACGAAGCTCGCGCCAAAATGGGATCGGATTTCCTCTTCCCAGTTGTCCTCGCCGTGATGCTCCCCCCGGTAAGTAGATCGCAAGGGACAGCTTGCTCTCTCCGTTCCTTTGGGTTCTGGCTGTGACATCTGGTGGCGCCTCAGGTTGTTTCCTTGAAGACCACAAGCCGCCTGCAGTGGGGGCAGAGGATGCGCATGATGTCGCTTCTGTCAATCTCTTCGGCGGGAGCGCCGGCCGCCTGCGGCGCCGTGATCAGCTCCCCTTCAAGCGTGAGGGCCAGTGTGGGACTCGCGTAAGCCTTGGGCCCCGTCTTTCTCGCCACCCATTGGACGTGTTCTATGGTGCTTATGACGCCGCCGCACTTCTCACACAGCAGCAGTTCCTTATCTATGTTCGTGACGGATTCCGACCGATCAAAAGTGGCGAGGTCATACTCGCGCGTCTGGCATATCCCGTCCTCGGTAGTGCAGTTATAGTGACAATGCCCGCAGAATATGCACCGGTCGTAATGCAGCACGAAACGCCGCATTGGGGGAGAACTTCCCGTGTCGTCTTCCATCTCTATGGCATCCGAGGGGCAGACCTCGTAACAGGCCCCGCATCCGATGCAGACATCTTCGTCCCAGACAGGCGCGCCCCGGTAAGCCCCCGTGTCCACGGTGTCACCGAAGGGGAACTTGACGGTGTAAGGGCCTTTCACCAGGGCCCTTGCGACTTCGGGCAGGTACGGGATCTTCAGACACCAGAGGATTTTCTTGCCAAACTTCTTGAGGGTTTGCACCATTTTTGAAATCCGCTTTCAGCGAGCAACTCGACTCACAGGTTCAGGAAGATTCCCCGCGGGCGGCTGCGGAATTTCCCTCGCCCTGTTGCAGGCCGCGTTTGATCTGCTGCGCGTCCTCTTCGTACTTGTCAACCAGGCTCTTTTCCCAAAGCTTCACGCCGCCGAGGTGAGAACCGCGCGCCAGGGCATGGGCGCCTACAGGTGAAGTGATCAGAATGAAAACAGCACAGATTATGCTCCTCGCGGCCATACTCCCACCTCCGGCCACCCCGGCACCGACAAGGATGAGGCACGTGCCGAGGGTCACGCACTTGGTGGCCGCCTGGAGCCTGTTGTAGACGTCCGGCAGGCGCACGAGGCCGATAGTTCCGAGAAGGTCGAACGCCACGCCAATCCCGATGAGGATGCTTCCGATCAGTTCACTCATCGTAGGGTTTTCCTTCCAGATACTTGGCGAGCGCTATGGTTCCAACAAAGCTCAAAAGCGCCCATGCTATGCCCACGTTCAGGTAGAAGGCCTTTCTTGTGTGAATGGCATACAGCGCACAGAACCCCACCACCAGGGTGCCCAGTATGTCAATGGCGACGGTCCTGTCCGGGGCCGTGGGACCCTTCCACAGCCTGTAAAGGCACAGAAAAGCCGCCAGCAGAAGCAAGCCGAAGAAAACCGAAACGCTGGTCATTCAAAAATCCTCTTCAGAAGCCCTTCAAAACGCTTGACCACAATCCGTGTCTGTTCGTCCGGGTCGGCAGTCTGCACGTTGATCCAATGGACATACAGGTCTTGGCCGACTATGTCCACGGTGAGGGTCCCGGGGGTGAGGGTGATGGAATTCGCCAGGAAAGTCTTGCCCAATTCAGTCGTAAGTTCTGTCCTCACCTTCACTATGCCAGGCCTGATGGGCACGTCCGGATGAAGCACCCGGTAGGCCACGTCCAGGTTAGCCTTCACGCAATAATAGAAGAAATACGGCACATAGAGCAGGAACCAGAACCATCGGACCGGATTCAGCAGCGACATGTTGTATGGGCTCCGCTCCCCAATGACGAGGCCGAGGAAGGCACACAGCAACAGCCCCACCACCAGGAATCCCGCCTCAACGCTCCAGGTCAGCAGCAACCAGAATCCGAACAGCAATACGAATGCGGCAAGGCGCTTTTGCATCCTAGCCTCCGAATACAGACCGAGCATAACCCAGCCCGTTGAACAGTGCGTCCTTGGCCGGTTCGAGCAGCACGAATCTGTGCAGCGGCAGCAGCAGTCCCATGCCGAGACACAGGACGCTGAGGAAGGCCATGGCGACCAACATCGGCAAAGGCGATTCCGTGACCGCCGAGAACTCCTGCGGCACATCTCCTTCCAGCACATAACGCTGGACCTTGATGAAAGTGTAGAGAGTAACAAAGCTTATGAGAACCGCCACCACCGCCAGGAAAGGATGCCCCGCCCAGCAAAGCCCAATTACGATGAGCAACTTGCTGAAGAAGCCGTTGAACGGGGGCACACCTCCTATGCTGAGTGAGCCAACTCGTGTGCAGAAGCCGGTCACGGGCATCCTTCGCGCTATGCCCGCCACCGCACGCATGTCGCGCAGCCCGGTCCTGTGCACAACCGAACCCGAACACAGGAATAGAAGGGACTTGAAGACAGCATGATTGGCCAGATGGAACAGCCCGGCGAACATGATCAGCGATGCTGCGGCATGCTGGCCCGCAGCCATCTGTTCAGCTCCCACGCCCAGCGCAAGTATCACGTACCCCATGTGGCTTATGCTGCTATAGGCCAGCAGGCGCTTGAAGTCCCACTGGGCCGTCATCAACAGGGCGCCGACGACCAGAGAGAGCGTCCCCATCATTATCAGCACCGCAGGGACCGCGGATTGATGCACGCCCACGACGTTGAACACTATGCGCGCAAGCACGTAGACGCCGCTGGCCTTGATGAGGATCCCCGAAAGCATGGCTGAAACCGGGGCCGGCGCGGATGGATGCGCGTCGGGAAGCCAGGCGTGGAAGGGCACCATCGCCGCCTTGAGGCCGAAACCGGCGAGGAACAATCCAATTGCGAGCAACAACGCCTTGTTTGGCTCCGAACCTTCGATGAGAGCGCCTATCTGGGCCAGGTTAAGGGTGCCCGTCAGGTTGTAGACGATCGCCACGCCGAGCAGTATGAACCCGCTGGCAATGGCGCTGAGAACAAGGTATTTGAAAGACGCTTCCAGTTCTTCACTCTCAACGCCGAACCCCACCAGTGCGTAGCTCGCTATGGCCGCCACCTCGAGGAACACGTAGATGTTGAAAAGGTCCCCGCTGAGCACGACCCCGTTCATCCCGGCGATCATCAACATCATGGGGCCGTAATACAGACAGACCTTGGTGTAGCTGCGCATGTAGCTCGTTGAGAACAGCACCGCGGCCAGACTGACAACACTTATGATGAGAAGGATCAGCCGCGTGAGCCCGTCGCAGACCATGGCGATGCCGGTTACGCTGCTCGGATCGGCCTGCCCCACCCAGCCTCCCATCCACGTCACGACGACCGGCTCCCCGGCAAACATCATGCAGCTCAGCACCACCAGAGCCCCAACGGCCCCGAGGCATATGGGCGCGCAGAACCGCCCTGGCTTCAACAGCCCCACAACGGGGAGCACAAACCCCGCTGCCAGGGGAATCACAACAAAAAGGGGAAGCACATTCTCCACCGCTCAGTCCCTTTGTCGTTAGCCTCGAAGTTTTCGAATCCTGGTCAAATCAAACGTGCCGTATTTCTCGTGAAGCCTCACCGCCATCACCACCATCAGGGCGACCACGGAGAGCCCGATCACTATGGCGGTCAGCACGAGGGCTTGTGGGACCGGGTCCACGCTCTGCCGGAAGAACTCTTCGCCGCTCAGCGCCCTGGTAATGATCGGAGCCGCCGATTCGCCCGTTTCCGGCATCCTGTAACCGACAAGAACCAGAAAAAGGCTGGTTGCATTGTGGATGAGCATGACGCCTATTATGATCTTGATGAGGTTCTTCTTGACGGCAATTGCATACAGGCCGACAGCGAACAGAAGCACACAAAGCACATAGGGGAAGAACTCATGTATCATTCCCATCCCCTTTCTCCGTCTTGTCGGCGCTCTCCGAAGCCCTGAAAGCCGCCAGCATCAAGAAGGCCCCGAAGAGCCCCGCGCCGACTTTGATTCCGATCGCGATATTGGAAAGCACGATCGAACCGCCCGTCAGAAGCCCGAATCCGGTCAGGTGCGGTATGAAGTGGGCGAAGAAGGTGCCCGCTATGAAACCCAGCAGTGCGACGGCCAGAAAGCCCACCGCCCCGAGGCTCTCCCACACCAGGGCAAAGTTGTGCCCAAGGCCTTTTCTCAGCGGGTCGGCACCGAAAGCGAGGACGATAAGCAGCAGTCCGGCAGCCAGAATAACCCCTCCGGCAAAGCCTCCGCCCGGTGAGAGGTGGCCGGTCAGAATGATATAGGCGCCAAAAAGGACCACGAACCCAATCAGGAGGCTCGCCGTGGTCTTAACTATCAGGGTCATTCCTCTCATCTTCTATTCCCTATCCTCCCCCTTGTGCGCAGCAGCGCATAGCAACCTATGATGGCGGCGAAGATAACCGTGGCCTCGCCGAGCGTGTCGTATGCCCTGAAGTCAAGCAAAACCGCTGTGACCTGATTCTTCGCCCCCGTCAGTTCCCCGCTTCTCAGGTAAGCTTCCCCCATCGTCATTAGCGGCTTTGCAAAGGGCACAAGTTGCTGGAAGCAGACAAAAGCGGCAATGACAATCGCCCCGACCACCATGCCTACGAACGCCACGTGCGGGGTATCGCTCAAGGACTCTTCTGTTGTATCCTCTCTGGCCACAACAGCCCTTATCAGAAGCACAACGGCAATGATCTCCACCACCACCTGTGTGAGGGCAAGGTCGGGAGCTTTCAGCAAGAGGTCCACGAGCGCAAGCCCGAAGCCGACAGCCCCGAGACACAGCACGCTGGATAGCAGATCACGCGTCTCCACGGCTATTATGGCCGCGATCAACATGAAAGCCATCAGCGCATACAGGGGCAGCAATACCTCAGCCATCCGACCCTCCTCCTACAGCAACAGCAGCAACAGTGCAATCAAGGCGATCATGCCCGCAATGGCCCAGGTTGCGTAAGTCCCCAGAATGCCGGTGTGAAGGCTGCTCAGCCAGGCCGTGAGCTTCTGCCCATACTGACCGGTGACCCTGTAGAAGTCAAAGGCCTCCACCTCGGCATCGCCGTATATCTGGCGAAGCATCGGCAGGTTCCTGACCGTATCGTAGAACCCCGTGCCGCTCAGGTGTGTGGGGGCAGGCGTCTTGACCTCGCCCCCGATAAAAGATCGAGCCCGGCGCACCTTCAATCCCTTCCCAACCAGGTAGAACAAGAACCCGAAGAGCAGGCCGATCCCTATCAGGATCGTCGCCGGCATCGGTCCCCAGACGCCCGTTTCGAACGAAAGCCGCGTCGCCCTCTCGAAAGCCCCCGTCCGCTCCATCCCCAGCTCGGAAACGCCGGGCGCGAGAAAGTCACTGACCACGGCGCCGGCCCCGAGGCCAAGCACTACGCACAGAACCGCCAGAATGCCGAGCGGAAGCAGCATGAACGCGGGAGACTCACGGGGCTGTTTTTCGGCCAATTCCTCGGGCTGCTCGCCCAGGAAAACGCTGTGGATGGCCTTGATGAAAGAGGCGAGCGTCAGCGCACTGCCGAGCACGGCGGCGGCAAGCAAAAGGGGCATCAGGCGGCCGCCTGCCTCTATCACGCCCTGATAGATGAGCCACTTCGACGCAAAACCATTCAATGGAGGTACGCCACTTATGGCCAGAGCGCCCGTCAGGAACGCGAGGAAAGTCAACGGCATGGCCCTGGAAAGTCCCCCCAGCCTGTCAAGCTCGAGGTGTCCGGTTCTGTGCTCGACGGCTCCGCCGGCAAGGAACAGCAGGCTCTTGTATACGGCATGATTGACCATGTGGAAGATGCCGCCGATAACCCCGATGGGCACTCCGGTGCCAATCCCGAGCACCATGTAGCCCACCTGGCTCACCGCGTGGAAAGACAGCAGTCTCTTGAGCTCGTGCTGGACCATCGCCATCATCACGGCGGCGATGATCGTTATGGCGCCTATGCACATCAGCAGCACCCCCAGCCCCGCGCTCAGCGTGAAGAAACTCAGAGATATCCGCGCCAGCAAGACTATCCCGAGCAGCTTGTCGAGCGAAGCCGGCAGCAGTGCCATCGTCGGCATCGGGGCGTGTTCAGCGGCAGCCGGTATCCACGTGTGAAGGGGGAAAGCGCCCGCTTTTGCCAAGGCTCCCGTCAGGAACAGAAGGTATATGCCCACCTCCGCCCAACCGTTCACCTGGACGTGCCCTGCCCCTTCCAGATACTCCATGCTCAGCGCAGAGAGCCCGCCGCGCGCCACCAGGCAGGCTATGCCCAGCATGATGGCACAGTCGCTGAACCCCAGGATCGTAAAGGTCTTTGCCGCACCGGCCCGCGCCTGCGGTCCGCCCACGCACACCAGAAGGTAGAGCATGAGCGTAACCAGCTCCCAGGCAAGGATGAAGACCAACAGGTTGGAAGTCATCAGGGCAATGCTTGTCCCCGCAACCGCCCAGAGAGCAAAGGCGAAGAACCTTCCGCCGCCCGGCCGATCCGAGAAGTAGCTCAGCGAATACAGTATCACACAGAACCCGAACAGCAGCGCCAGG
>JAUWZH010000139.1 GCA_030615435.1 Candidatus Brocadiaceae bacterium
ATGACCTCCTCGGGCTCGATGCCGCGCTTCTGGGCCACGGATTTGATGTAGTCCGAGTCCCAGATCTTGGACTCCCTGAACACGTTCCCCGGGCAGACCACGTTGACGCGGATGCCGTGCTCGGCCAGCTCCAGCGCCCAGCCCCTCGCCAGATGTATCTCGCCGGCCTTGGTGGCGTTGTAGGCGCTGTTGTTCTTCGAGGCGTCCAGCCCCGTCTTGGAGGAGAGGTTCACGATGCTGCCCCCGGTGCCCTGGCGGGCCATCAGCCGCACCGCCTCCCTGGCCATGAGGAAATAGCCCGTCAGGTTGACGTCCAACGTCTTGCGCCAGTCCTCGAGCGGAAAATCCATCAGGGAGTAGGAGGGGGCTATGCCAGCACCGTTCACCAGCACGTCCGCCCCTCCGAGGTGGCCGATCACGTACTGGAACATCGCGCTCACCGACTCTTCCGAGGTCACGTCCACCTTCGCCGGCCAGCCGCTGCCGGCGCCGCCCTGGCTTGAGATTCGGCGGGCGGTCTCGCTGGTCCCTTCCTCGTCAATGTCTGCCAGCACCACGTGCATCCCCTTCCCGGCCAGCCCGATGGAGATGCCGCGCCCCAGGCCGCTTCCGGCGCCGGTGACAATCGCTACCCGACCCGCCAGGGGGCTCGCGCTGTCCTGCCCCGCCGCCAGTCGGTGGCGGTAGGCTACCACTTCGGAGTCGTGGATATACTGGAGGGCCTGCGCCGTCAGCCCTCGCACCCCTCCGAAGCAGGCGGCCACGACCAGCATGTCCAGAACGGCCTCCATCGTGCCGAGCGCCGACTCCAGAAGCTTCGGGCTGGTGCCGACCGTGAACAGCCCGACCCCATCCACCAGGAGGCACACGGGAGTGGCGGGCCCGGCCTCACGGGCTCGAATCACTTCAGTGGCTCGCCTGCCTGCCTCTTCGCCCTCCTTCGGCGCCGGCAGCCACAGCGGCACACCATTGCAGTATACGAGCTGGTCCGGCACGAGCGGGTCAGCCACGGCGAGTTCCTCCGCATCGGGGTGCGCGAGGAACCTGCGCACGGGCGTGCCCACGCTGAAGCGGACGAGGACGGGCGCATGCATGATTTCAGCGTATGTTTTCCGCAGCTCTGCGCTGAGCTCGGCCACGAGTCTCACCTTCTCCTTGCGGCTGAAGGCGTGCGTGCGGCGCTCCGGCAGCTCACGCATCCGCTCGTCCCGCACGCGCCTCACCTCCCCGAAGATCCGGCGCGTCAACCGCACCGCCTCATCGGCCTGCTCCGCGCTCACGAATAGTCCGTGGTTCTCGAGGAACACAACCTGCGGCATCCGACCGTGCTGCCGGCGGTGCTGCTCGATGGCCTGTCGCATGCTGGTGGCGAGCGGATAGCCGAAGTCAACATACTCGATGCAGAGAGGCGGAGGATCGAGGTCGCCGAAGAGTTTCTGCACGGCCTCTCGTCCCCGCCTGGCGCCCATCAGGCCGTTCACAAGCGAGGGGTGCGTGTGCACCACACAGCGCCCGAGCTGAGCATGGAGGATCGTTTCCACGGAGGGCCGGCCCTCCAGCTCGTCCAGACAGCTCGCCAACATGCGGCGTCCCGCTTCACTCTCGCGCTCCATCGGGGCTATGGAAGCCAGCTCCGGATCATCCAGGATGGCCAGGCATTGCTGGAGGTCCACCCGCCGGTAGCCGGCGCCCGGTCGCATGTCCTTGAGGGCCGTGCCGCTAGCCTTCACGTACATGGTGCCGTCGCCGATCTTGATGCTCGTGTTGCCGCCGCCGCCCTGAACGAGCTCGGCATCGCGGCCGACTTCACGGGACATGCGAATCAAGTCATCCAGGTTCTTGTCCATGAGCTTTCTGCGTCCTCCAGCGTCTTTGCGCGCTCAGGCCGGGGCAGTTGCGAGAGATCCCTCTGGGGCTGCACCCACGATTGCGGGCAGCACCTCGCTTGAGCAGACCTGAGGCCCTCGCCGGAGAGTCTCGACCTATCGCGGCGTTGCGTCCGGCAGACCGCCGTCCACCGGGATCGTGGCTCCCGTCGTAGGTGTTTGTCGGGTGGCGAAGAAAAGCACGGCGTTGGCGACGTGGCGCCCCGTTACTCTGGCCTTCAGGAGATTTCGGTTGCGATAGTACTCTTGCAGGCCTTCCTCGTCGAGCCCTCGCGCCCTCATGCGGTCGGGTCCCACCTCTTCCCACAGGCCCGACTTGTGTTTGCCTTCGGAGAATACGGCGTCCGGGGCCACCATGTTCACGCGAACTCCATGGGGTGCCAGTTCCAGGCTGGCGATACGGCCCAACTGGTGACAGGCCGCTTTTGTGGCACTGTAAGCGCCGAATCTGGCGCCCGGCGAAGGGACGTTCTTGGTGGACATGATGATGATGTCGCCGCCGGTCCCCTGGAGAGCAAACTGGCGCGCAGCCTCAGCAAGGGTCAGCAATGCGCCTTCCACGTTTACTCTCTCCAGCCTGCGAAACGCTTCGATGTCCATTTCCACCAGGCCTGAGACCAGCGCTATGCCGGCGTTGACCACAACGATGTCAATCCCGCCCCAGGCTTCAATCGCACGTTGGAATCCCAGGGCAACGGACTCCTTGTCGGTAACGTCCATCGGGGGACCTATGACGCGGCCGGGCGCCATTTGCTCCAGTTCCTCCGTGAAACTGTCGAGCTTCTCTCCCGGAAGGTCCGTGGCGGCGAGGTAGCACCCGTTCTCCAGCAGCCCCTTGCACACTCCGTAACCAATTGCTCCGGCGGCGCCGGTTACCAGGGCCACCTTACTGCCCAGCGGCAGCTTCGCATCCGTGGCTTCGCGGCCCACTTGAAGTACGCCGAGGTTGCGCAGGCAGACGGCGTGTGGTTTTGAGCCATGCTGGGCAACGTAGTCGCTGATGCTATCCTGAAGCTGTTTCCTGATTTCTTCCGGCGCTTCGTCCCATCTCTCGGAATGGACATACAATGGAGGCCCGTGGGGTCTCTCGGTGGGGATGGGCCAGGCTTTGCCCTCTGCTCTTTCTGCTGAGCCGGCGAAATCTATCGCCTCCGGACTCGAAAAAGAATTGAGGATAACGGGGTGGTAGGGCATATCCTCGTCCCCGGTCGCCTCAGCCAGCAGTCCCCGGACAATCGGCGCCACCCGAGCCAAACGGCCCGAGGAGCTCTTGTTGTCCGCCTCACGGGTTTCCACCGTCAGCTCTTCTCATGCTTCAGGGTCTGGTACAACTCGTAGGCTTCCTGCGGCTTCATGTTCTCGTGCACGACCTTGCGGACCGCCTGAATCATGGCTTCGGGGTCCTCGCTCTGGAATATGTTGCGCCCCATGTCCACGCCGGCTGCACCCTGCTGCACGGCGTTGTAAGCCATCTCCAGGGCATCCGGTTCCGGCATCTTCTTTCCGCCGGCCATCACGATGGGAACGGGACATGAGGCCGTGACGGTCCCGAAGCCTTCCGGGCAGTAATAGGTCTTGACGAAATTGGCTCCGAGCTCCGCACATATTCTGCACGCCAGGCGCAGATATCTGGCGTCGCGGGCGATTTCCCGGCCCACTGCCGTGACGGCGAGCGTGGGTATGCCGTAGCGGGTGCCCATGTCCACCAGGCGGGTCATGTTGTGGACCGTCTGGGTCTCGTGCTCTCCGCCAATGAACACCTGGCACGTGACGGCCGCCACGTTCATTCGGATGGCATCTTCAATGTCAACGGCGAGCTCCTCGTTCGAGAGTTCCTTGAGTATGCTCGGGCCGCCGCTGGCGCGCATGACGATCGGCTTGGTCAGGGACGGAGGCACCGTTGTTCGCAGGATACCCCGCGTCAGCATGAGGGCATCGGCATACGGCATCAGGGGGACGATACTCAGGTCAATGCGCTCCAGTCCCGTTGTAGGCCCCTGGAAGTAGCCGTGGTCTATCGCCATCATGACCGTGCGCCCGCTCTCCGGGCTGAATATCCGCGCGAGCCGGTTTTTCATCCCCCAGCCAAGCGCCCCCGATCCCTTGAGGAAGAAACCGGGCGTTTCCATCGGGACGTCTTCGTAGAACTCTTTTGGCCTCTTAGCAGAATCGGCGTCCGGCATGATCATCCCTTTCACACAAGAGCGAAAACGGCCCTTCTCCCCCGAGAAGGCCACCTTGCAGAGACTTCCGATCCAGCCCCGCGTCCGGTGCAGGAGCTGTCTGCGGCACAAGTCTACGCCGCCCGCCCGGCCCTGTCAACCACGCTGCTGCCCTTGAACGGGGCCTCTCCCGTGCTCATGAGACTGACTGAGCTTGGCGCAATGGCATCATCGTAACTCGCTCGCCCGTGAGTGAGGGTTTGTGGGTTCTTGCAGCCCCGCCACGCCGCAAAGGCCTGCGGCCCCCTCATCCCTTCGCTGACCCCAGGAACTTGAGGAACACCTTGTGGGTCATGCAGTTGAGAACATCGTCCTTCTCCAGCCACCCCCGGCGCGCGGTGGCCACGCCGTACTGCATCAGGCCGTAATGCGCGCCGTGGTGGGCGTCGGAGCCGAGCGCCACTTTCACCCCGGCTGCCTTTGCTTCCCGGCACACCGTGTCCTTGATGTCCAGGCGCTCCGGGTGTGCATTCAGCTCCAGGGACGTGCCCGTCTCGGCACACGCTTCGACCACGGCGGGAACGTCCACGGGATAACCCTCGCGCCTGCCGATGATGCGGCCGGTCAGATGCCCTATTACGTGCACGTGAGGGTTGCGCACGGCCCGCAGGATGCGGTCGGTCATGTCCTTCTCACTCATGTTGAAGTGGTCGTGCACCGAGGCCATGACCCAGTCCAGGGCGGCGAGCACCGCATCGTCGTAGTCCAGGGAACCGTCCTTCAGGATGTCCACCTCCGTGCCTTTGAGCACGGGGAACCCGTCGAGTTCCTCCACTGCCCGTTCGATCTCTTCGTTGCGTCGCCGCAGCTCTTCCTCGGTGAGTCCGTTGGCCACGCCGAGGTTCTTGCTGTGGTCCGTCAGGGCGAGGTAGCAGTAGCCGAAATCCTTTGCAGCCCTCGCCATCTCCAGCACCGAGAAGCTGCCGTCGGAGTAACTGGTGTGCGCGTGCAGCTCGGCGCGGATGTCGGCGAGGCCGACGAGTTCGGGGAGGTTTCCTGCCGCGGCGGCCTCCACCTCGCCTCGGTCCTCGCGCAGTTCCGGCGGTATCCGGGGCAGATCGAGGGTAGCATAGACTTCTTCTTCCGTTGCGCCGGCCACGCGCCGGCCACCCTCGAAGACGCCGTACTCGTTGATCTTCAGGCCCCTGTCGAGGGCGATGCCCCGTATCTTGATGTTGTGTGCCTTCGAGCCGGTGAAGTACTGAAGGGCCGCTCCGAAGCTTTCCGGGCGCACGACCCGCAGGTCCACCTGCAAGCCCTCGCGGGTGCGAATGCTGCCCTTGGTGGCTCCGGCGGCGAGGACCTCGGCGATGTTGTCCAGCGATGTGAAAGCATCCACCACCTCCCGGCCGCCGGGAATCTCATCCTCGGGGTGGGCCCCCTCGGCTCCCCGCCTCTGGACCGTTGCCAGGATGTCTATGTCGCCCACGGTCTCCTTCCTTCGGCGCAGCGAACCGGCCGGCTCGGCGGCTTTCAGGTCAACCTTTCGCCGCAGCGAGGCAATGATGTCTTGAGCCACCGGGAGGGCCTCTCCGAGCAGAGTGCGGCCCTGGCTCGCCCTGACCTGCCGGATGCCTTTCCTGATCTTTTCGACGGTCTTCTCGCCCATGCCCGCCATGTCGTCCAGTTCGCCCTTCTCAATGGCCTTTTCCAGGTCGTCGAGGCTGGTGATGTCCTTTTCCACCATCAGCTTACCGACGGTTTTCGGCCCGACTTCCGGTATGCGCAGCATCTCGAGGGCCCCGGCCGGGAAGTCCTTTAGCAGCTTCTCGTAAGCATCTATCTTGCCGGTCGTGAGGTATTGCTCGATTTTCTGCGCGCTGCTTTTCCCGATGCCGTCCACGCTCGTCAGGCCGTCCTCGGCGGCGACCTTTTCGATGTCCTCGGCCATGTCACCGACCACCCGGGCGACCTTGCGATAGGAGCTCACGCGAAACAGGTTCTCCCCCTGGATCTCCATGATGTCGGCCATTGTCTCGAAGATTCGGGCTATCTCGATGTTTTTCATCTCGCGCCTCGGACTCTCACGGTCCGCTTGTAGAGTTGTCCGCTGCCGCCGCGAACATTCTAACCTTGCCGTTTTCCTGCATCAACGCCGGGTGGGCAGGGTGCCTTTTACTTGTGCTCACCGCGCAGCGAACCGTATCCTATCTGTCCGAAGAGATCCTTCCCGCAAACCACGGCGGATGGTACCATGGCGCCCGATCACGCAAGCACGTCAAGCAGCAGAGAACGACGGGCCATGCCCCGGCTGAGCCACAGCCCGTTCTTCCTGGGGATGCGGTACCTGCTCAAGAAGAAGCTCAGCTACCTCGCCGTGCTGGGGGTGGCGGTCAGCGTGGGGACCCTTATCGTGGTGATGGGCGTGATGAGCGGCTTCGAGAAGCAGCTCCGCTCGGTGATCCGCGGCTACCTCAGCGACATCACCCTCCTGCCGTACGGCGGACAGCTATACGGCCTCACGGATTGGGAGCGGAGGCGGGAAGAGGTGCTTGATCGCATCGAACATGTGGAAGCCGTCGCCCCCTACGTCGAGGGCCCCGGCCTCATGCGCGTTCCGGCCTTCGACCACATGGAACACGTCTTCTTCCGCGGCGTGGAGCCCGAACTGGAACCTGAGGTCACCCTCTTCGAGAGCGACTTCCTCCAGGACGGCACTCTGGCCAGTCTGCACAACACGTACTTCGACGAGAACGAGGCGGAGGTGCGGGCCTGCCTGATCGGCAGCGAGATGGCAAAACGGTGGTCACCCTACTATCAACTTCGTGATTCCCTGGCGGAGCTGCTCGAAGG
>JAUWZH010000125.1 GCA_030615435.1 Candidatus Brocadiaceae bacterium
GCCGGGAAAACCCCTCGTAATGCTGTTACAAACCTTTTTCCACAAAAAAGGACGCAATAAGCTACGCATGCGTCAAGTTGCTGCGGCCCCGCGTACGAAGTAGCACAGCGGGGCCTTGCAACCGGTCGGGCAAAGCCCGCCCTCTTGTCGCCTGCTTGCTTCTTGCGCAGTAGGCTGCGCGCGGACTCTGTAGTGCTGGAGGCTTCTTCTAAACAGGGGGGTTTTCCCGGCCACAACCGGCGTTCTGCGCCGCGCTTGCCTGTGTGGTCGGGCGCCGGCAGCGGCGTTGCCGTCGGCGTGACGCTGCGTTTCACCTTGACACTATTGGTTGCCTTCGGTATAGTAAGCGGGCGTTCAGGCCTCTGCGGCGGTTGTCTTATCGCCTGGGCCGCCCACTTCCGCCCGGGCAGAAGTGTTCCCGATGTGCTGTGCTGGGGCCGTAGTTGTGTGCAGGAGGGCATGTTCGGAAAGAAGTCAAGTGAGTGAGAGGAGAGTTTTTGGCTAGGATCAGCGTGGAGGATCTCATTAAAGCCGGCGTGCACTTCGGCCATCGGACCAGCCGGTGGAACCCGAAGATGAAGCCGTACATTTTCAAGAAGCGCAACCTGATTCACATTATCGATCTGAAGCAGACAGTGCGGGGGCTGCTCACTGGCAGGCGCGTGGCTGCGGCCATTGCCCGGCAAGGACATTACGTGCTGTTCGTCGGCACGAAAAGACAGGCCCGCCCTGTCGTGCAGCATCAGGCGCGACGTTGCGGTATGCCGTACGTTACCGAACGGTGGCCCGGAGGGCTGTTGACCAATTACGGGATCGTCCGCCAGCGCCTCGAACGGCTCGAAGAGCTCGAAGAGCTGGAAAGGACGGGGGAGATCGAACGCTACAGCAAGAAGATGATCTCCTCGCTGCGCCGGCAACGCAGGAAGATCGAGCGAAACCTCGGCGGCGTGCGGGACATGGACAGGCTCCCCGGGCTGGTGGTAATGGTGGATCCGAGACGGGAAGGAATCGCTGTCAGGGAAACGGTCAAGCTCGCCATTCCCACCATCGCCTGGATAGATACCGACGGGGATCCCGAAGGCATTGACGTGGTGGTGCCGGCGAACGACGATGCCATGGGCTCCATTGAAATATTCACGTGCGCTATCGCAGACGCCGTCCTGGAAGGGCTCCAGGAGGCGAAGATCGGGACCGCCGTGGGCCGACAGCCGGCGGAAACTGAGCCGGATCTTCAGCCCCAAACCCAGCAGGGCCCGGCCGAACAGGACGAGCAAAAAGAAAGCGAGCAGGCTGAAGTGGCCGAGGTCCCGAGCGAGGCAGCCTCAGAATCGAGGGATGCCTCGTCCCAGCCGCAAGAAGCCTCCGGTTCTTGACTTCCGATTTCTCGATTGGAATGTGAGCTCAGGAGCTCTTCAGGGCAAGAAGGTCGGAGAGCCTTTCTCTGGTCATCACCGAATTGGACGACTCTCAGTAGTGGGGAGCAGCATGGCCGTAAGCGCACGGCAAGTCAAGGAACTGCGGGAAAAAACCGGTGCCGCCATCATGGACTGCAAACGTGCTCTGGTGGAAGCCGGCGGCGATGAGGCGAGGGCCACGGTTCTGCTGCGCGAGAAAGGCCTGGCAAAGGCCGCCAGGAAGCGCTCACGGGTCGCGAGCGAGGGCATCATCAGCCAGTACGTCCATCCGGACAACAAGCTGGCTGTGCTGGTGGAGCTGAACTGTGAGACGGACTTCGTGGCCAGGAACCAGGAGTTCCAGGCCCTCGCCAGGGAAATCTGCATGCAAGTGGCTGCCATGAACCCCGTGGTCGTGAGCCGTGAGGACCTGCCCCCGGAACGCATCGAAAACGAGAAGGCCATCTACGCTCAGCAGAGCCAGGGGAAACCGGATCGGGTCGTCGAGAAGATCGTCGAGGGAAAACTCACCAAGTTCTACCAGGAAGTCTGCCTGTTGGAGCAGCCCTACATCCGGGACGAGAGCAAGACCATCAAGACCCTCATTGAGGAGACCATCGGCAAGCTGGGTGAGAACATCGAGGTCGCGCGTTTCGTCCGCATGGCAGTGGGGGAGGGACGGGAGGAGTAAGTCAGGCGCCCGAAGCGCATAAGCACTCTTACCCGCCTGTAGGGCCCTTCAGGGCCTTGCGTCGGCAAAGACCGGGCGTTCCTCTTGTGGGCGCCAACGGGGCATTGCGGACGTTTCTGTGGGCAGCCCGACCGTTTCGGCGGGGCACGTCGGGAACTTCGCTCCCTCCGGGGGACAGACGCAGAGATGAAACCATCCGCCGGTTACAACCGCGCGTTGCTGAAACTCAGCGGAGCAGCATTCGCCCCGGCGGGGGGGAGGGGGTTCGGCGAGGAACAACTCGCCTACCTCGCGCGGGAGCTCGGTGCCGCACGCGAGGTCTGCGCAGAGCTGGCGGTGGTCACGGGCGGCGGCAACATCCTCCAGGGGGCCAAGTTCCGTGCGGGCGGCCCCGGGAGGGTTCGTTCGGACTACGCCGGGATGGTGGCCACGATAGTCAACGCCCTCCTGCTCCAGGAGAGCCTGGAGCAGGCCGGGATTCCTTCCCGGGTCTACAGTGCGCTGCCGGTCGCGCAGGTGGCGGCTCCGTTCGGGGTCGAGAGCTGCCTGGCGGACTTGCGGCAGGGGCGGATTGTGATCCTCGCCGGCGGCACCGGCGAGCCCCTGTTTACCACTGACACGGCCGCCGCCCTGCGGGCGGTTGAACTGGGGGCGGAGATCCTATTGAAGGCCACACGAGTGGACGGGGTTTACAGCGCCGACCCCGAGGAGGATGAGGAGGCCGAACTCTACTCCCGGCTGGGCTACCAGGAAGTCATCGAGCGCCGGCTCGGCGTGATGGACCTCTGCGCGGTTTCCCTGTGCATGGAACATGGCCTGCCCGTGCGTGTCCTGAACTACATGGTCGAAGGCGGCATCCGGCGGGCGCTTGCGGGGGAGTCCATTGGAACCCTCATAGGAGACCCCCAAGATGGACATTGACGATGTGCTGCTTCAGACCGAAGAGAGAATGGAAAAGGCGGCAGACGTGTTTGCCGAGGGCCTGAAGGCCCTGCGTGCTGGCACGGCAAACCCCGGGCTCGTCGAGTCCATACGGGTGAATTACTACGGGTCGAAGACGCCGCTGAAACAGCTCGCCACCATCGGCGTTCCCGAGCCTCAGCTCATCGTCATCAAACCCTACGACCCATCCTCCCTGGAGGAGGTCGTCAAGGCGATCCAGACCAGCGACATCGGCATTAACCCCCAGACGGACGGGAAAGTGATCCGCCTCGCAGTGCCGTCCCTGAGTGAGGAAAGACGCAGGCAACTGGTCTCGCGCGTCAAAGACGTGGCCGAGGACGCCCGGGTGGCCATTCGAAACATCCGCCGCGACGCCAACAGAACTCTCGACAGGTTGCAGAAAGACTCCACCATAAGCGAAGACGAGTGCAAGCGCGCCAAAGACGAAGTGCAGAAGTTCACGGACGAGTACCAGGAGAAAGTCAACGAGATGCTGGCGAAGAAATCCGCCGACATCATGAAGGTATGATCCGGGACCTCGGCCAGTCGGCGCTTCCTCCTGGGGGAGGGCGCGATTCGCATCCACCCGCGCCAAGAAAGGGCAGGGGCGGCCGGGAGAGGCCGGGGACGCACGAACCTCTTGCCCCGGTTCGGCCCGGGCTTGGAATCCACCAGTAATCGCATGAAGCCCCCCTGGATTCGGAGAGCAGCAGCCCGAGAGGAGCGGCGATGCTGAAGGTGGCCAACTTGCTGACGCTCTCTCGGCTGGCGCTCGCCCCGGTTTTCATTGTGTTTTTCCTCACGGACCGGGGGTGGGCCGCCATCGTGGCGCTGGCCATTGCCCTTGTCTTTGAGGCGACCGACCTGCTGGACGGGTTTGCGGCGCGACGCCTCGGCCAGGTCACCTCCCTGGGCAAGCTCATTGATCCCCTGGCTGACAGCATCGCCCGCTTCAGCGTGTTCCTGGCCCTCACCACCGAGCAGAGCGTGCGGTCGGATCCCTGGCCGGTCCTGCTGGTGGCGGTGATTTTCTACCGGGACGCCCTCGTGGCCTACACGCGCACGTTCGCAGCCGCCACGGGTTTCGTGCTGGCGGCCCGCTTCAGCGGCAAGCTCAAGGCCATGGTGCAGGGGGCCGGCATCTTGATTTTCCTCACCGTCCGCACCGCTTCCTTCTATCACCCGGGGCTCGACGTCTGGCGCCGCACGGCGTTCTACGGTGTGATGGTTCCGATCGTGCTGGTGACCGCCTGGTCGGCCTTCGATTACGTGTTCTCCAGCCGGGGCGCCATCGCCGCCTCGGCCCGCCCCAGGGAGGAAGCTGAACGGCGATAGGAGCAGCGAACTGGTATCATGTGCTGGAGCGCGTGTGCCTGTTTCCGCAACGGAGGCATGCCCTGTGCAGAACGACGAGGATCTGGTAACGCTCTATTCAACTGACGATCAAGTGGAAGTGGCCCTTATCAAGATGTGGTTGGACGATGTGGGGATACGCTGTCTTACCACCAGCGACGTGATGCGGTCAATCTATCCTGCCGGCGGGATGGTGACGGTAAGAATCCAGGTCTTTGACAGGGATGTGGCCAAGGCTGCGGAAGTGCTCCGCGCCCACGGGCTCAAGTGAGCTGCCCCAACCACGGTTTGAAAGGGCAGGCGGACAGGGATATAATCGTTGTTCGTCGGGGTTGTTTCGGGCGCGGTTATAGATGTAGGCGGAAGTCCGCAACTCGGAGGTCCGAATTCCTGCTTCAGTGCGTGCCATAAGGCGATACTCACCAACGCACCCCTCACCTGTTGCGGGGTGCATTTTTCGTTCTCGGCAATCCTCGGCTGCCCATGCCGGCAGCTCGTGCCCAGCGACACGCAAGGCTTGCTTTCCGACAGACAGAGAAGCCGAATGACATCTTCCACTGCCATCTGAGAGGGCGGTTCGTGCCAGAAGTTGAGAAGCGCCGCAGTTTCACCTCGCGCGCCACTTTGGAAAAGGCAATCGGCGTGGCCGTGCTGGGGTGTTTGTTCGCCGCCGCTCCTGCGCTGGCCGAGGAAGCCGGGTCTGCGCAGCCCGGTTGGCTGCCCGAAGGAGTTCCGGGCGCCTGGCTTCTGGCGCCGGCAGGGGCGGTGTTGGGGCTCGTCTTCGCACTGGTGTTCTTCCGCCAGATGATGAGGGTGGACGAGGGCACCGAGACCATGCGCAGGATCGCCCAGTACGTCCGCGAAGGTGCCAACGCTTACCTGAAGCGGCAGTACAGGGTAATCGCGGCGGTGTTTGTCGTCCTGGTCGGCGTATTCGTTCTGCTGGCCTTCTTCGGCATGATGCGTCCGCTGATGCCCGTGATGTTTGTTGCAGGCGGTCTGTTCAGCGGCCTTTCCGGCTGGTTCGGGATGCGGTGCGCCACGCGTGCCTCCGCGCGCACCGCCAACATGGCGCGCAGGAGCCTGAACGGCGCGCTCAAGGTGGCGTTCCGCAGCGGCTCAGTGATGGGGCTCACCGTGGTGGGGTTCGGACTGCTGAACATTGCCCTGTGGTATCTCATCCTGATCCTCCTGTACAGGAACAACGCTTTCGGCCTCGGCGCCGGGCTCGAACGGGCCGAGATGTTCCAGGAGATTACCGCAACGATGCTCGCTTTCGGCATGGGCGCCTCGACGGTGGCCCTTTTCGCCAGGGTAGGGGGAGGGATTTACACCAAGGCCGCCGACGTCGGCGCCGACCTTGTGGGCAAAGTCGAAGCCGGCATCCCCGAAGACGACGTCCGCAATCCAGCCACGATCGCCGACAATGTCGGCGACAACGTCGGTGACGTGGCCGGCATGGGAGCCGACCTCTACGAATCCTACGTGGGCTCGATCCTGGCGACGACCGCCCTTGGCGCAGCGCTGGCCGTGATGGCCGGACGCTTCGAGTCCCTTTACATCGTGGCCCCGATGATCGTTGCGGGGCTCGGCGTCATTCTGAGCGTGCTGGGCATCTTGATGGTCCGGTGCAAGGAGGAGGCCTCGCAGAAAAGCCTGCTGCGAGCGCTCCTGGTGGGTACCTCAGGCGCAGCCGTTCTGGTGGCTGTCGCGGTGGCCGCGCTGGTCTGGCTTACGGGCCTGCCGTGGGGGGTCTTCGGGGCGGTAGTGACAGGGTTGGCCGCGGGGTTCATCATCGGCCAGGCGACTGAGTGGTTCACCGCCGACGAATACAGATGGACCAGAGGGGTGGCCGAGCAGGCCCAGATGGGGGCGGCGCCGACGGTGATCGAAGGAATAGCAGTGGGGATGCTCTCGAGCGCCATTCCCGTGCTGACGGTTGTGGTGGCCGTGCTGCTCGCCTTCGGCCTGATGGGTGGCTTCTCATCGGCTCCGAACGCGCTGAACATGGGGCTTTACGGCGTTGGCTTCGCAGCGGTGGGCATGCTTTCGACGCTTGGCATCACCCTCGCGGCGGATGCCTATGGCCCCGTGGCGGACAACGCCGGGGGCAACGCCGAGATGAGCGGCCTGCCTCCAGAGGTCAGGAAGCGCACCGATGCCCTCGACGCCCTCGGCAACACGACCGCCGCTACGGGCAAGGGCTTTGCCATCGGCTCGGCTGCGCTGACGGCCATGGCGCTGCTGGCGGCCTACGTGGCGCAGGTGCCCTTTTATCTGAACGATGAGAAGGTCCGAAGCATTCGCGACGTCGTCGCGGCCTACGACCTGACCATCCTCAACCCGCTGCTGCTCGGCGGGCTGTTCATCGGGGCCATGATGGCGTTTGTGTTCTGCGGACTCACCATGCGGGCGGTGGGGCGCTCGGCCGGAAAGATAGTGGCCGAGACGAGGCGCCAGTTCCAGAAACTGCGAGGGAAACTCGTCGCCGCCGGCATGAGCGAAGAGGAGGCGAACAACCCGCAGAACTGGCCTGAGCGAGTCGAAGTGGACGGCGAGATGATTCCCAACTACACCGCCTGCGTGGAGATCGCCACTGCCGGGGCCCAGAAGGAGATGGTCCTGCCCGCCCTTCTGGCCCTCATCGTGCCCGTCGCCGTTGGGCTTGTGCTCGGCGTGGCGGGCGTGCTGGGCCTGCTCAGCGGGGCGCTGGTGACGGGGCTGAGCCTGGCTTGCATGCTCAACAACAGCGGCGGGGCATGGGACAACGCCAAGAAGTGGATCGAAAAGGGCAACCTCGGCGGCAAGGGCTCCGAGGTCCATAAGGCCGGCGTGATAGGCGACACCGTGGGCGACCCGTTCAAGGA
>JAUWZH010000119.1 GCA_030615435.1 Candidatus Brocadiaceae bacterium
CACGATGAAGCCCCTCGTGACGCTGCGCATCCGCCCGATGCCTCCCGAGGCCCCCTCGCCCTCCAGGCGCCTCTCGCAGTAAGCAGCCAGCCATATGACGAGCGCGACCCTGGCGAATTCCGAGGGTTGCATTCCGACCCACGGACCGAATCGTATCCAGCGCCTGGCTCCGCCCGCGGGGGTTCCGACCCCTGGCACGAGCACGGCCGCCAACAGTGCGAGCGCAACGGCGAGCAGGGCGAGGTGATGGCGCCGCCAGAGCCGGTAGTCCACCGTGCAGCCGAGGGCGAAAGCCACCGCCCCGGCGCCCATCCAAACCAGCCTCCGGGCAACCGCAGCGGCGAGGGCCCCGTCGCGAGCCGGATCGGCCGTGCTCGCCACCACCACGAGGCCCAGGCACGTCAGGGCGCCGAACAGTGCGCCCAGCCGGTAGCTGGAGCGCCGCCAGGGGCTGAGCGCCCCGGCTGTCGCCTCGCCCGTAACATTCTGTGCAAGCGCTTCGGCCATCAGTTCCTCGGTGCGAAAACCCTCTGTAGCGCCTACATGAGCAGCAGCGCGCTTCCCGCCGCCAGCACGCCGACAATCAGGAAGCGCGCCACGATCTGCGTCTCGGGCCAGCCCTTCTTCTGGAATATATGGTGCACGGGGGCGATGGGCAGGATCCGCCTGCCGGTCGCCTTGAACCACAAGACCTGAAGCACCACCGAGCCGAACTCGACCAGGAACACGAACCCGATCAGCGGCAGCAGCAGTTCCCTGTAGGTCAGGAGCGCGAGGAGCCCCAGGCTGCCGCCGATGGCAAGGGAACCCGTGTCGCCCATGAACAGCCGCGCCGGGTGCCGGTTGTACCGGAGGAACCCGAGCACCGCCCCGCCGAGCGCACCGCAGTGGACGCACAGCTCGCTCCTTTCCCCGGCGGCAGCGACGCCGAGCGGGACCAGCGCGATCACCGTAAGGCCGCCAGCCAGCCCGTCCAGCCCGTCCGTCACGTTGACGGCGTTGCTCATGGTGGCAATGACCAGGGCGAACCACACAACCGCAAGGAGGCCGCCCGACAGGGTGAACCAGGGGATACTCAGCAGGGAGGCGCTGCTCCGATGCACCGCCTCCGGAGCCAGGCCGGCAACCACCGCCGCCCCGAGCGCACAACCTACTGCGCCCTGGATCAACAGCTTGTAACGCACCTTCAGGCCGCGCTGCTTGTGGCCCCTGCCGGTGAGCTTCTTCCAGTCGTCCACCATCCCGAGCGCGCCGAGTGCGACGAAACAGCCAATCCCCAGCCAGAGCGAGCGGTCGCTCAGGCGGCCCCACAGCAGGCACGCCGGCAGGAAGGCCGCCGCGATGAGCAGCCCGCCCATGGTCGGCGTGCCGGCCTTGGCCCTGATTTGCTCCACCAGTTCCTCGTCCTCGATCGGGGTCTTGTCGGTCTGTTCACCGATTCCCTTCCGCCGAAGCCACGCGACGAGCGGCACGCCGCCGAGCGCCGCGATCAGGAACGCGGTCAGAAGCGCGCCGATGGCCCGGAGGGCGTACCAGTCATGGCCAAACTCGCCGTGCCACAGCCCGTAGAGCATCTCAGGCCACCTCCTTGCGTTCACCCGACCCCATGTGCCGCGCGATGGCTTCGGGAATCTTCTCCAGTTGCATCGCACGGGAGCCCTTGATCAGCACGGCATCGCCCGGGGCCACGAGCCGAGCGACGACCCGCCAGGCCCCGTCGGTCGAGGGCAGATGCAGAGCTTCGCGGCCTTCGTCGGCGAATTCCCTCCAGCCCCGGACGACGAACCGGCCCAGCGGCCCCACCGCAACGAGCGTGTCCACCTGCGTAAGGGCGAGCACGCGCCCCAGGTGCCTGTGCAGGGAAGGGGCGGCCTCGCCGAGTTCGAGCATGTCGCCCGCAACGACCACCCGGCGACGCGCCCGTCCCTGTTCGAGGAACGCGCGCAGCGCCGCACGAAAGGCCGTGGGGTTGGAGTTGTAGCAATCCAGGATGTAGTCGGCCCCGCCGATGCGGCGCCTTTCAAACCGCAGATGAGGCAGCGTCACTTCGCCGAGTGCCTCGGAGGCCTGCCGGAGCGTGGCCCCGGCCCACCGGCAGAGGCAGAGCGCTGCCGCGGCGTTCAAAACGTTGTGTTTGCCGGGCGCACGGAGGCGGAAGGGCTCGCCGCCGACTTCGAACACCTGCGCCTCCCCCTCGCGCCGCAGCCGGACGGGACGCACGTGGGCACGCGGCGAGAACCCGAAGGTCCTGACTGCCGGGTGCCGCTCCGCAAGCTCCATGCAGAAGCGGTCGTCGGCGTTCAGGGCCAGAAGGCCGTGCGGCTCGAGGTGAGGAATCAGCTCCGCCTTCGCCTCCATCACCCCCCGCCGGTCGCCGAGCCCTTCGAGGTGGCACTCCCAGATACAGGTGACCAGCCCCGCGTGCGGGCGGGCAAGTCGGGCCAGTTCGTCTATCTCGCCGGGATGGTTGGCGCCCATCTCCAGCACGACGAACTCGTCGCCCGGCTCGGCATCCAGCAGCGTGAGCGAGACCCCTATGAGGTTGTTGAAGCTCTTCGAGGCGGCAGTGCAGCTCCCGAGGCCCTTCAGGATGGCGGCGGCCATCGTCTTGACGGTGGACTTGCCGCAGCTTCCCGTGATGGCAAGCACCTTGCCCCTCAGGCGCCCCCTGTGGTAGGCGGCGAGCCGGGCCAGCGCCCGGGTGGTGCTTCCCACCAGCACCAGGGGGACGTCCGCCGGCAGGCGCCAGGACTCCTCCCGCCGCTCGGCGACGACCATGGACGCGCCGGCTTCGAGGGCCTGGGGGACGAACTCGTGGGCATCGTGATTCGGCCCCACCAGGGCCACGAAGGCCTCGCCACGTGCGAGGGTGCGGCTGTCGGTGGAGACGCCCCGAGCGACGAGGTCCCGCCGACCGGCGGCGAGACGGCCGCCACAGGCCGTGCAAATCTGCTCCGCTATGAACTTTGCACTCACTTTGTTTGCCCGACGGGCTCAGGCGCTCCTTCTCATTCGATCCGTCCGACGCCGCAGCACTTCACGGGCGGCGATCCTGTCGTCCAGGGGGATGCGGCGCTCGCCGAGGATCTGGAACCGCTCACAGCCCCGCCCGCAGAGGGCCACCACGTCGCCGGGGCCCGCCCCGTCAATGGCCATCTCGATAGCAGCGCGGCGGTCCGGCTCGATCGCGTAACGCGCGGCGCCCGCCTGGATTCCTCCAACGATCTCCGCGATGATGTCCTCGGTGCGTTCGCTGCGGCTGTTGTCGGCGGTTACGACCGTCAGGTCCGCCAGCGAAGTGGCGACCCTTCCCATCAGGGGCCTTTTCCGGCGGTCCCTGTCCCCGCCGCATCCCATGACACAGATCAACCGGCCCCTGACGAACGGCCTCAGGGCGCCGAGCGCTCTGCCCAGGGCATCGGGCGTGTGCGCGTAGTCCACGAAAACCGCCGGCAGATCCGACCTGCCGGGGAGTTCGATCCTTTCCAGCCTGCCGGCCACACCTTTGAACTTCTGCAGGGCGTTGCGCACCGCCCGGGGCGGGACGCCGAGGGCGAAAGCAACCGTGGCAGCGGCGAGCACGTTCTCGCAATTGAAATCTCCGATGAGGCGGCTCTCGATGGCGTAGCTGCGCAGAGGGGTGTGTACGAGCATTCTGGTCCCCTGCAGTGTCCCCTGGCGGGCTTCCAATTTGACGTCCGCCGGATTCCTCACCCCGTAGGTCAGCACGGTGGCGTGTTCGGGGATGGCCCTGCGGTAGCGCTCGCAGACGCGGGCGTCGGCGTTCAGCACGGCGACGGACTCCGGCGGCAGTTCCTCGAACAGGATCTGTTTGGCCCGGATGTAGGCCTCCTGCGAGCCGTGGTAGTCGGTGTGATCGTGACTGACGTGGGTGAGAACGGCGACGTTGAACGGCACGTGGGCCGTCCGCTGCTGCACGAGGCCGTGGCTCGACACCTCCAGGGCGACGTGTGTGAGCCCCGCATCCGACATCTCGCGCAGCATCGCGTGCAGGGCAAGGGGATGGGGGGTGGTTTGGTTTGAGTCCAGGGCTCGTGCGCCGAGGTTGTACCTGACGCTCCCGAGAGAGCCGGTGGGGCGGCCGGCCTCGCAGAGGATGGCCCTCACCAGTTCGGTCGTCGTGGTCTTGCCGTCCGTTCCGGTGATTCCGACCACGCAGAGCCGCTCGGCAGGGCGGCCGTGCAATGCGCTCGCAAGGGCGCTGAGGGCGCGGCGCGAGTCCGGCACCTGGATCACGGGGCAGGGGGGAAGGGGCCACGGCACCTTCTCGCACACCACCGCACTGGCGCCGAGCCGCACCGCCTCAGCAATGAAGCTGTGGCCGTCGGCCCTTTCCCCGGCCACCGCCACGAAGAGATAGCCCTGCGCGAGCCGGCGTGAATCGTCGGTGACGGAGCGGACGGGAACGTCGGCGCAGTTCAGCTTCTGGACAGCCTGCAGCGGGGCCGTCAGCTCCTCCAACATGACGGGGTCGGAGGTTTTTCTTCCCTGTCGTTTCATCTCGGGGCCTCCGCCATGGTCCTGGGGGACTTGCGGGGCGCAACGTTCATGTATAGCAGGGTGCGGCGCAGGATCTCGCGGCACGCCGGCGCGGCCACAACTCCCCCGTAGTGGGAGCCTCTGCGCGGGGCCTTCAGTGAGACCAGCACCAGAAGCCGGGGCGAATCGGCTGGAGCAATCCCGACGAAGGACGCCAGGCAACGCTCCTCGCTGTAGCCGCGCCGATCGAGCCTCAGCAGGGCCCCAGTGCCCGTCTTGCCGGCGACGCCGTAGCGGTCGAGCCGGGCCCTTCTGCCGGTACCCTGCTGGACCACCCGCTCCAGCATCTCCATTACCAGCGCCGCGGTCCGCTCGCTCACGGCGCGCCGGCGAACGCGGGGGCCTGACAGCTCGTAGACCGTGCGGCCGGTCCCGGACTCCGCGATCTTGCTCACGATCTGCGGCTGCAACAGGAGCCCGCCGTTGGCAAGGGCCGCAAAGGCGCACGCGGTGCCAAGCGGAGTGGTGGCGATCTCCTGCCCGAAGGCGACGCTCATCATGCTGTCGCGCGTCCAGCGCGCCACTGGCCGGATGATGCCGCTGACTTCGCCGGGGAGGTGAATGCCGGTCGGCTCGCCGAACCCGAAGCGACGCAGGCTGCCGTGGAACCTCTCGGCGCCGAGAAGCAGGCCGATCTGAGCGGCCCCGATATTGCTGGACTTCGCCACGATGTCACTCACCGTCAGGGTGCCGAAGGGGTGCACGTCGTGGATCGTCCTCCTGCCGACGCTCCAGGCTCCACCGTGGCATTGGAACTGTGTGTCGGCACTGACGAGTCCTTCTTGAAGCGCGGCCGCCACCGTGAGCGGTTTCATGACCGAACCGAACTCGTAGGCGTCGGTCAGCACGTAGTTCCGACGATGGGCAGGCTCGCTCAGAGCCGGGGAGTTAGGGTCGAAATCGGGCCAGTTCACCAGCGCGCGTACGGCGCCGCTGCGCGTCTCAAGCACCAGCGCCCAGGCCGATTCGGGCTCGTGTTCGCCCACCTGCGCCATGAGTTCCTCGCGGGCGATCTGCTGCACGTAAGCGTCGAGGGTCAGGTATACGTCGTAGCCGTTGGCGGGCCGGCTCAGAAGCTCGCCGCCGGGGCGGCGAATGACCCGCCGGGCGGCGTCACACCTGACCTCTTCCCGGCCGGGCGTGCTGCGCAGCACGCGGTCGAACTCCAGCTCGATCCCGCTCAGGCCGCGCCCGTCAATGTCCGTGAATCCGACCACGTGCGCGCAGAGACGCCCCGGCGGATACAGCCTGTGATGCTCGCGGCGGAAGTGAACGCCCGCCAGCCCGAGCCTGCGCGCCTCTTCGGCTTCGGCGTCGGAGACCTGACGCTTGACCCAGGCGAAGCGGCTGGACCCATCTAGCCTGGCCCGGAGGCTCGCCGCGTCTACGCCGAGCGTACGGGACAGAAGCACGGCTGTGGCGCGCGGGTTTTCGATCCTCGCGGGGTCCGCGAACACGCTCCAGCGCTTCACGCTGGTGGCCAGGAGCCGTCCCGCCCCGTCGTAGATGTGACCACGCCACGCGGAGAGGGAGCGCCGGATGGTCCGCTGCTGAAGGGCCAGGTCTCCGTAGCGCTCGTGGTCGAGGAGTTGAATCTGTGCGAACCGCCCGCCCAGAAGCAGCATCGCGAGGAAAAGGACGCCCGTGCCGACGACGGCCCTGAACCGCATGGCGCGGCCGGGGGGCAAAGGCCCCGTCAGCACCGAAACCGGTGCGCTTCGGTTTTCGCGAGACGTCCTCATCTTCAGTCAGTGGGTCCCATCGTGAGGTGTCCCCTGTGCCGTCTGCACCAGAGCTTCCGGCTCGCGCTCCAGTCCAGGAATCGCGTTCGGCCCGGCAACCGGCTCCGTGAGGCGCAGCCCGAGCGTCTCCACCAGATGGAGGATTCTCTGCGGGCTCTTGAGCTTGCCGACGTGGGCGCGGTAGCTTTGCAGCTCGGCTGTGCGGCGCTCCCGCTCCCGTCGCAGCGCCTCCAGCCGGTAGCCGGCCTTGCGCACCTCCGCGGCCTGCCACACCACGCACAGCGCCAGCGCGGTGAGGACGGCCTCGACGTAGAGTATCCTGACTACGTTCATGCCTGCCTTTCCTGGGCCCTGACACATGCCCGAAGTTGAGCCGAGCGGGCCCGTGGGTTCCGCTCGATCTCCTCCGGGGTCGGCCTGAGGGGGCGGCCGGTCAACACTTCGAGGAGGCCTTCCCGCTCCTGGCGCCGCCAGCAGAGCTTTACGGGCCGCGCCTCCAGACTGTTGTAGGTGAGGACGGCGGCCCTGCCGCCAGGGACGAGCAGGGAGGGCAGGATGTCCAGCAGCCGCCGGAGCTCGTCGAGCTCCTCGTTCACGTAGATGCGCAGCGCCATCGCCACGCGGGTGGCCGGGTGGATTCTCCAGGTGCGACCGCGGCTGCGCCGCGCCACCACTCGCTTGACGAGCGCGGCGAGCTCGGCCGGGGTCTCGATGGGCTTGCGGGAGCGCTCGCGGCAAATCGCAGCGGCTATCTGGCGACTGTAGCGTTCCTCGCCGAACCTGTGGAAGATGTCCGCCAGTTCCCGCTCGGGGGTGCGGTTGACCACGTCCCAGGCGGTGGGGCCCTGGCGGGAGGGGTCGTAGCGCATGTCCAGGCGCGCCCGGGACTCGAAGGCGAACCCGCGCGAAGGGTCGTCGAACTGGGGGCCGACCCCCAGGTCGGCCAGGACCGCATCGAAGCCCTCAAGGACGAGTTCGCCGAGCAGGTCGTCGGCACGCGAGAACCGCGCGTGGAAGAGCTCGAAGGGGCAAGGCGCGGCCCGGCTGAGGCGTTCCCTGGCCACGCTGAGAACCTGGGGGTCGGCGTCCATGCCCACAAGCAGCCCCTCTTGTCCCAGACGCTCCCCGATGGCCAGGGCGTGGCCGGCGGTGCCGACGGTCAGGTCAAGCACGCGGTCTCCCCGGCCGGGCTTGAGCACCTCCAGCACTTCGGCC
>JAUWZH010000102.1 GCA_030615435.1 Candidatus Brocadiaceae bacterium
GCTTCCTCGGCCGGACCGAACATAGCCTTCGTGCCCGCCGAGGGCGAGCCATCCGGCGCGCCGTCCGTCGGCGACAGCGCCGCTGTGCTCGGCGCGTTCTGCGAGTACCGATGCGCGTCGGGGGACGAGGCGTGGGACGACCTCATCGAGCGCCTCGGCAACTGGCTGCTCCTGCTCCAGGGGCAGGACGGCGCTTTCCGGACCAAGCGCGAATCGGCGGCCGGCGAGGCCGAGGAACGCCCGGCGGTGGAGGGCTCGGTTCAGGCCGAAGCGGCGCTCGGGCTGGCCCGCGCCTACGAGGCCCTGCGCCGACCCGGCTTCCTGCTCGGCGCGCGCAGGGCGCTGGACTACCTGAGCGGGAGCGAAGGCGCCCTGGACAACGCCGACGCCGCCTGCCTGTTCGTGGCGGCGGTGAGGAAACTCTCGTCCATTCTGCCCACCGACCAGTACATGCCCGCCGTGCGGCAGGCGCTGGACAGAATGATGGAATCGCAGCTCTCGAAGGAGGAGGCCCCCGCGCCGGACCTGGTGGGGGCCGCGCTGGGTGGATTCCCGCCCCCGGTCGGCCTCACTGCCGCCGAGCTGGAGGCCTTCGCGGCGGGCTGGCTCCTGAGCCGCCTTCGCCCGGACCAGGAGTCGGCCCAACTAAAGGATAGGGCCGGCCGGGCAGCCCTGAACGCCGCCCGCTACGTGGTGCAGTTCCAGTTTCTGCCGGAGAACAGCTACTACCTGGCCAACCCCGCTGCGGCGCTCGGCGGCTTCCGTCAGCGGCCGGGAAGCAACGTCGTAACCCTGCAATCGGTGCGGTGCGCACTGGACGGACTCGGCGTTCTGGAGCAAGCCATCACGCTCGAAATGAGGGCCGGAGGTGATTCGAAAAGCCCACATTGACGATCCGCCCGCCATCGCGGAAATCATCAACCGCTTCGCCGCCCGCGAGCTCATGCTCCCGCGAGCGCTGAACGAGATATACGAGAACCTGCGGGACTTCTTCCTTTGCGAAGAGGACGGGCGCATCCTCGGATGCACGGCCCTCCACGTGACATGGGAGGGGCTCGGCGAGATCAGGAGCCTGGCGGTTCTGGAAGGTGCGCAGCGCCGGGGCATCGGCACGAAGCTGGTGGGGGCGTGCCTGGAAGAGGCGCGCCAACTGGGCATGAGGCGGGTGTTCGTGCTGACCTACGTGCGGGAGTTCTTCCTCCCCCTCGGCTTCCGCGATTGCCCGAAGGAGGAACTGCCCCACAAGATCTGGACCGAGTGTCTGAAGTGCCCCAAGTTCCCCAACTGCGACGAAGAGGCCATGATCATTGACCTCCTCGATGCACAATGACCTCACAGCAGGCCCACGAAGAGCGAACGCAGCGCAGGCAGAGGCGCGAGCGGATCGTCAGCTCCACCGAGCGCTCCATGCTCGTCGAGGCGGCGGCGGGCACCGGCAAGACGACCCTGCTGATTGACAGGATACTCCACGGGGTGCGCACGGGCGGGGTGCGCCTCCCGCAGCTCGTCGCGATCACCTTCACCGAGAAGGCGGCGGCCGAGCTGGAATCCCGGCTGCGCCAGGGCCTTGCGCGTCACCTCTACGCGGAAGACCTCCCGATCGAGGAAGCGCAGCGCATCGAGGAGGCCCTCAGCGAGATTGACCGCGCCAGCATCTCCACGATTCACTCCTTCTGCGCCGCCCTCCTGAGGGAGCGTCCCGTCGAGGCGGCCGTGGACCCTGAGTTCGAAGTCCTCGACGAGACCCAGGCCGACCTGTTGAAGGAGCAATGCTGGCGGGCGTGGCTCGCCGAAGAGGTCCAGCGCACCGAAGGGCCGCTGGTGCAGGCCCTGCTCGCCGGGGCTGCGGTCGGCAGTGGGCCCCGGGGGCACGCGGGCCTGAAGGGCCTCGCCGACGCCGTAGTGCAATCGCCGGAGACGCTCGATCCCTCACTGTTCGACCTCGCGCGGCCGGAAACGCCCCCCGAGGAACTGGCCCGCGGCCTGCGGGAACTCGCCCCTCAGGCGGCCGGCTTCATCGCGAAGAACATGAAGGGCGGCAACGACCAGTCGCGCCTGCTCCAGAGCTGCGTCGAGAACCTCCAGGGGACTGAAGCGCAGGACGTCGCTTCCGTGCGCGCCGAGGCCGTAGGGCTCGCCGACCTCAACATCGAGAAGGCCCTGAAGAGCTTCGAGACGGAGTCTCGCGAAGAAGGCCGAGCCCTGTTTGGCAGGCTCGCCGAGTTGGCAGGAGAGCTCCTCTCGCACCTCGCCTGCGACCTGTTCGAGTGGGTGGGCCGGTTCGCATCCCGCTACCGCGATGAAAAGAGGCGCCGCTCGGTGCTCGATTTTCAGGACCTGCTCCTTCTGGCCGCCCGGATGCTGCGGGAGAACAAGCAGGTGCGCAGGCGCTTGCAGAGGCGCTTCCGGGCCTTCTTCGTGGACGAGTTTCAGGACACCGACCCACTCCAGGCCGAAGTGATCGCCTTCCTGTGCGAGAGCACGGAGGGCCCGCCCGCCGACAGGCTCGAAGAGGTCGCGCTGGAAGAAGGAAAGCTCTTCGTGGTCGGCGATCCGAAGCAGTCCATCTACCGCTTCCGCCGTGCGGACGTGAAGGTCTACGAGCAGTTCAAGGGCCTCTTCGAGCGGATCGGCAGCGAGGGTGACTCGGTCTGGCAGGTATTCGAGAACTTCCGCTCCTCAGCGCCTCTGATAGAGAGGCTGAACGCCGTCTTCGAGCGCGTTCTGACCCCGCCCGAGCAGGAGGGCGTCTACCAGGCCCCGCACGTGCCCCTGGTGGCGCAGCAGCAGGGGCAGCGGCCCGCCGAGGCGGCCCTCATCGCCCTCTACCCCCCGCCGGGACTCGAGCGGAGTGGGCTCAAGCTGGAAACCGCCCGGCAGCTCGAGGCCCGCTACCTGGCGCGGCTGCTGCGCGAGCTGGTGGGAGGGCACCTCCCGCCCGAGCTTGGGGCGCCGCCCGCCGAAAAGCCCCTCGGCTACGGCAGCTTCGCCTGCCTTTTCCGTGCGCTGACCGACGTCGGCATCTACGAGGAGGCCCTGGAGCAATACCGCATCCCCTATCGCGTCGTCGGCGGGAGGAGTTTCTACGAGCGGGAGGAGATTGCGGAAACGCTCGCCCTGCTGCGCGCCGTGGACGATCCCCTCGACCAGATATCCATCGTGGCGGCGCTCCGCAGCTCTTACTTCGGCCTGAGCGACGAGGAACTGTTCCGCTACCGGGAAGAGGGCGGGCGCTGGAACTACCAGCTCACCGAGGTCCGCAGCGGGCCGGCCGGGGAGGCCATGAGCCGACTCTCGCAGTGGCACGGGCGGCGCAACGCCGTGCCGCCGCAGGTGCTGCTGCGCGAGATACTCGACGCCTCGAAGGCCCTCGAAGCCTTCATGCTCAAGCCGGCAGGCGAGCAGCGGGCCGCCAACGTGCAGAAGCTCCTCGGCCAGCTCCGTTCCCTCTGGAACGCCTCCCGCGGGACGTTTCGCAGCATCGTTGACTACCTCGCCACCCTCCACGAGCGACGGGAGACGGAGGAGGAGTCCAGCATCGTGGAACCCGGAGACGAGTTCGTCAGCCTCATGAGCATCCACAAGGCCAAGGGGCTGGAGTTCGACGCCGTCGTGCTGCCCGACCTCTCGCGGAAGTTCCAGGGCCGCCCGGGCCCGCTCCTGCTGGACCGGCCGAACCGCCGCATCGCCGTCAGCGCCGGCAGGGGCATTCGCTCCAGCGCCTACGACGAGCTGGCCGAGCAGGAGGAGGGCAACGAGGTGGAGGAGCAGAAAAGGCTCCTCTACGTCGCCGCCACCCGCGCCCGGCGCCTGCTCGTGCTGCCCCTGTTCTGGCAGAAGGAAGGCGAGGTCAGGGACTGCATGTTGAGCTTCCTGGTGCAGAGCGACTGCTTCCCACAGCCCGGTGAGGTCCCTTACGGCGAGGCCCGCGACGGGGTTTTCTACTGGGACACCTCACCCTGGCTCCAGCAGGTCTCCGTCGAACCCCAACCGCGTCCCGCCATCCCTGCGGGCGAGGAGGCCACGGCGGACGAACTGCTCGCCGAAAGACGCAAATGGCTGGAGGAACACGACCGGGTCGTGCGGCGGGCCTCAACGGGGCTGCGAATCGTCCTGCCCAGCGCGTTTGATGTGGGCGCCGCGCGGGCCCCGGCAGGCACCGACGCGGCAGAGGGCGAAGCCGGCAGGCGGTTCGGCTCCCTGTTCCACGAGCTGATGCAGCGAATGCCCCTCCGGGACGCCGGCGGGAGGGAGGAGGTCGAGTCGCTCGCAAGCGGGCTGGCAGCCATAGCCGCCGCCGAGATGGGGATGGACGACGATGCCGCCCGCGAGGCCGCGCGCCTCGCCGTGGAGGCGCGTGAGAATGAGGAGTTTCGGGCGCTGCTGGCCCGGGCCGAGACTATTCAGCAGGAGGTCCCCTTCAGCGTGCCGCTTCGGGCCCTTCCGCTCTGGGACGAGGAGGCCGAGGGGTTCCTGGAGGGCAGCATAGACCTGCTGCTCATCGGGCCGGATGGGGTGGCGGTGGTGGACTACAAGACCGACCGGCTCGACAGCGCCCCGCCCGAGGATGCCTCCGGGCGGTACTGGCCTCAGCTCGCGCTCTACGCGCTCGCCGCCGAGGCATGCGGTTACGTCCCGTCGCGTCCGGAACTCGTGCTGTTCTTCGTGCGGGCGGGCCTCATGTATCGAAGACGACTCGACGAGGACCTGCTGGGGCAGATGCGCCCGCGCCTCGGGGACCTCCTTTCCGCCGAGACGCCGTAACTCCCCCACGTCCCGGCCCTTCGGCGCAGTTGATGTGACCGTTACGCACTACCGACGCGACTGCCTGCCGGCCGGCCTCCGAGCGGTGTGTCAGCGCTGACCTGCGTAGAATGCCTCGATGGCCTTCTGTTGCTCCGGGGAGTACTTGTCCCAGCCTTCTCGTTTGAGCAGCTCCAGGCTCTGCTTCATCGTCGCCTGGAACTCGTCCTCTTCCATCCATTCCACGTGAGCGTCAGCGAAGAGCGCATTCCGGCCGCCTTCGTGGTTCCCGGCCTTGTCGTGCACGATGATCACCCTGACCGGCACATTGGGCAACAGCTTTCCCACGTAGTGATAGCTGCACTTGATGTCCCCGGCAATCGTCATGGGGTTTTCGTCGCCGGGGCAGACGAGCTTTCGCGCCGGCACGTACTTCGGGACGAGATCCGCCAGCGTCGCCGGGTATTCGCCCGCGTTGTCGTTCCGGTAAAGCGTGATTGCAATTCCTACGTCGCACAAGTTGCGGATGTAGGTGTTCCTACCGGATATGCGCCCGGCTTCCTCCACGGGGGGCATCAGGGAGTCGCTCAACTCCTGCGGCGTGATTCCCTCGACCTCGATCTCGAGGCGCAGCGCGTTCGGAAAGCGGCCCACCCGAAGGAGCGCCCTCGCCTCGCTCGGGACCTTCAACAATGAAAGACGCAGCGCCGGGGACTCTTCCTCCTCTAGCAGCAGTTCGCCGATTCTGCGCAAGGTGGCAATCCCCTGCACGGCCCAGACGTGCCGCGTTTCCCTGGAGGTTACCTTTGCCTCTCCGATGCCCTCGTGCATCGTGCGGAGGGCCGGGGCGGAACGCGCCACCAGGAGCCGATCCTCCCCCACCGCCAGTTCCAGCGGCTCGGTGAACATGAGGGTGGAGAAGCATCGGAGGCCCCCCAGGGGTTCCACTTCCTCCCAGGGCTCCTGCGCCAGCCGCGCGAGCCCTTCGGCGCAGCGGATGAACTGGTCGCTGCGGCGCAGGCCACACGCGAAGACCTGCTCCGGGTCCTCTCCATTTCGGGCCGGCAGCACAACGTCTACCCACCAGGGCCCGAGGTTCCCCAGCAGGTCGCGCTGGAAGTCATAGCCGAGGTCGGCATTCAGCTCGGCCATCTCCTCCCTGAACTCTGCGGCCACGTCCGGGTCCAGCGCCTCCATCAGGGCCTCAACCCTGTCCATCCGAGAGGCGAAGTCGGCCCCGGAGCCCCAGAGCCGGTACGGCCACTCCTCGGGAAGCTCCGGCGGCAGCAGAGTCCGCTCCGCCAGGGGGACTCCGCCCGGCAGCCGGATCGTCCCGGTCAGCCGCACGGACTGCTCCCCAATATGCAGGCACGCAAGAGATGGGCTGTCCAGGTGGCACTCGCGCAGGAGGGCCGCCGCCACGCGGCGCAGAGCGGCCATCCGAATGTCTTCGCCTACTGCCTTTTCCAGAAGACTCTCCAGTAACCCGGCGGCCGTGTAGAGGAAGAACGAGGCTTCGCGCGCCTCCCGTCGGCCCAGCAGCGCCGCTGCGTCGGGGTCCCTGCGGATGGGCGGCTTCCCTGGGGCGGGAGGAGCGAGCAGCTCCCTGAGGGTCTCTTCCTTGTCGGAAGCGAAGATGCAGCCCTCCCTCACCGCGACAAAACCACTCGGCCCACATTCCGGATGGAACGCGATGATCCCTTCCCCCACCTGCGCTCCGATGCCAAGTCCCTCCAGCATCCGAACGATCCCGGCGGGCGCCATCTCGGTCTGCGCAAGGAAAACCCAGCTCTGGTCCTCCCGTATCCCGACCACCGCGGGACCTATGAGGTAAACGGGAAGCTCTCTTCCGACGGCCTCGAGGATACCGATTGCGCTTTCGTCGGCAAGCGCCCTTACGACCGGATCCACCCAACGCGAAAGGGCATTGAACGATGAGGGAACGTCGGCGCTCCCCGCCACCACGACGCATCCGGCGGGCAACCTGTCCAGCAGGTCCTGAAGCTCCGGTTCCTGTGCGCCGAGTGCAGTCAAGGCAACGATCGCGGTTACGACAATCGCGGCGGTCGAGGCGTTGAACCGTGTCATTTTTCTTCCTCCAGTATGTGCGAGCGGTAGGCGATGTCACCATTTTCCCGGAGGCGACGGCGCTCAGCCTCCCGCCCTCCGTCGTCGTCCTGGTCCGGGCCGACGGAATACAGAATCCAGCCGTCGTCCTCGCGGCGGTAATGGAACCCCCTGCCGGAGAAGGGGTCGGGCGGAAGCCCTTTGAGATACTGCGGCACAAGCGCGGCGAGCTCGTCCGGATATTGCCCGTGGTCGGCCCGGTACAGGCGCAGCGCCACGTTGATTCGCAGGGCGGAGTGGTCGCAGACACCACGCGCGTAGTACGCTTGTGCTCTTCCAAAAGCTGGGGCTAATATCCAGAAGATCACGTTCCAGTCTTTCGCGTGCCTGCGCATGAATTCTCCGTCGGATGTCTCCCGTGTGATGGCGACTGCCTCCCACGTCGGCTTCTCTGACAAATCATAAAGGGCGTCATAGTATCTCTCCACATCCTTCTGGAAGGTCCGGTCCGGCCAGAATATGCGGAAGGCCCGGCTGCTCACGAACGCCTGCTGCTGCTCGTTGGACGAGGGCCCCGCCATTGCCACCAGTCTGTCGGGTGACATGCCCTGGATCAACATGGCCCGCTCGCCCGCTATCCACGCGCTGCGGTCAGGGAGGGATTCTTCCAGTTCTGCGAGACTCGTCGAGAGATGCTCCAGAAGGTCCACCGACACGTCGTGCCGCGCGAGGCAGCGCCCTATCGCCTTCCTTCCCATGGACTGGCATGCGATGGCGAGCAAGCCGGAAATAAACCAGTGGTCTTTGCCCAAATGGCCCCCCGTCCGAAGGTCGGCGAGGTACGCCTCCAGCGCGCCTTTCAGCTCGCCCTGACTTTCCAGAAGGTGCCCCTCCATCACCGTGAGGCGCGCGAGCCGCCTCATCGCCCAAAGGTGCGTCAGCTGCACGGCAAAAAGGGACGTTTCCCCGGGCTCCTCACTGACGATCGGGAACTGGCACCTCTCCATCGAGGCGGCCTTCCTGCAAAGACGCCTCGCCTCGGCCGTCTCCTGGAACCAGGCGTGGAGCTCCTCCTGCTCGGGCCCCCACGGGCCCTCCAGGGCGGCGTCGTACTGCTCGCTGAGCACCTCGTCCTGCCGGTTCCTCTCGGGCAGCGCGTTCGCTGCCTTCATGTAGTAGGTCGCCGCGTTGTCCTCCTCGGGGATGTCTTCACGCGGGAGCCCGAGCGACCGGGCCACCTCATTGGGCATAACGTAGCCGACCCTGCCCCTCACCGTGATCTTCTTCCACTGCGTTTCCTCCGCCCCATCCTGGGCGGCCGCCTGGCCCAGCCAGATCAGACACAACCCCGCAGCGCAGAGGCAGCAGACAATCCTCGCTCTTTTCATCGTTTCAGACCCCCGCAGCACATTGGATTGGGATTCCCCCTCGCCGGCGGCAATCGCGGCGGTCGAGGCGTTGAACCTTCTCATTTCTCTTCCTCCAGTATGTGCGAACGGTAGACGATGTCCCCATCCTCCGGCCAGCGGCGCGTGTCTGCCTCGCGTCCTGCATCGTCGTCCTGGTCCTGCCCGACAGAATACAGGATCCAGCCGTCGTCCTCGCGGCGGTAACGGAACGGTTCGCCGGAGAAGGGGTCGGGCGGAAGCCCTTTGAGATACTGCGGCACAAGCGCGGCGAGCTCGTCCGGATATTGCCCGTGGTCGGCCCGGTACAGGCGCAGCGCCACGTTGATTCGCAGGG
>JAUWZH010000154.1 GCA_030615435.1 Candidatus Brocadiaceae bacterium
CCGCCGACGTCCCGCCGGCAGAGGCCGTGAGAAGGTTGAGGCGGTCGGCCGAGCAGGGCCTGCGTGAGAGCGGCACGGCTCAGAGCGGCGAGGAGTGATCCCATGCGGTTCTTCCGCAAAAAGAAGGCGATGCCCGACGGCGTGTTCGTGAAGTGCGGCGGATGCGGTGAGATGGTCTACCAGAAGAAGGTGGAGGAGAGGCTCCAGGTCTGCCCGGAGTGCAACTACCACTTCCCCATAGGCGCGTGGGACCGCGTCAGGTACCACACCGATGAGGGCACCTTTGAGGAAATGGACAAGGGCCTCAGGAGCGCCGACCCCCTGGAATTCGTCGCCGAGAAAGCCTACGTCGATCAGATCGCCTCTGACCTGGAGAAGACCGGCCTGAACGAGGCTGTCCTCTGCGGCACCTGCGGGGTGGAGGGCAGGGAGGTGGTGTTCATCGCGATGGATTTCGCGTTTCGCGGCGGCAGCATGGGCTGCGTGGTGGGGGAGAAGGTGACCCGCGCCGCCGAGCTGTCGTGCCGGCAGGGACTGCCGCTGGTCAGCGTATCCTGCTCAGGAGGGGCCCGGATGCAGGAAGGCGCCCTGTCGCTGATGCAGATGGCCAAGAGCTGCGCCGCGCTCCACCGGCTGCACGAGAAGGGGATCCCCTACGTCAGCATCATGGCCCATCCCACCACGGGCGGCGTGACGGCGAGCTGGTCCTCGCTGGGGGACGTCATCATGGCTGAGCCCGGGGCCCTCATCGGGTTCGCGGGGCCGCGCGTCATAGAACAGACCATCAAGCAGAAGCTCCCAGAGGGGTTCCAGACGGCCGAATTCCTCCTCGAACACGGTTTCCTGGACATGATCGTGGAGCGCAAGGACATCAAGTCCACCGTGGCGAAGCTGCTGGACTACCTCGCCCCGCTCTCCTCCGGGTAGGGTTGAGTCTCGGGACAAAACGCTGGGTGGGGCGGGCGCCGCGGAATGCGAACCTGATCCGGGCGCAGGTCCGGGCTGCGGCGTACGGGCCAACTTGACGCTCCCCGCCGTTGCCCCGTAGAATGGACAGTTGTGAGGCAGCGGCGAAGTCTCGTCCGCTGCTGTGCGTCTGCCCGGCGGCTGGAGCATGTGGTCGCGACAATATCGCCCGGTGAGGATGCGCGATGTACGAGCTGATGGTCCAGGGCGATTTTTCCGCTGCGCACAGACTGCGCCGTTACCAGGGCGAATGCGAGCGCCTGCACGGGCACAACTACCGGGTGGAGTTCCTGCTGGCCGGCGACAAACTGAATCCCGTCGGCGTGCTCGTGGACTTCAAGGAGGTGAAACGCATCGCCCGGGAGGTGCTCGGCAGGTTGGACCACCAGTACCTCAACGAGTTGGAGCCCTTCGATACGCTCAACCCCACCACGGAGCAGCTCGCGAGATACATCGCCGAGGAAGTGGCATCCAGGCTGCCGGAGGGGGTCGCCGTGAAGGCCGTCACCTGTTGGGAGACGGACAGGTGCGCCGCCCGGTACGTTCCCGACGTCGCGGCGGGCGCAGAACGAGCAGAGGACTGAGGGATGCGTCATGAACGGTGCGGAAGAACTCAGGATGTGCCAGGAGTGCGGCGAGCGGGAGGCCACGGTCCATCTGACGATCCTGGTTGACGGCGACCCCACCCAGCGGCACCTGTGTGAGCGGTGTTACGAGAAGCAGGACGGCGTGCCGCCCCTGTCCCCGACGAAGATCCTTTCGCAGTTGATCGGCGCCATCGCGCCGGAGCTGCAGCTCTTGAGCGTCAAGCAGTGTCCCCGGTGCGGAATCAATTACCTGGAGTTCCGCCAGACGCTCAACCTGGGGTGCCCCAATGATTACGAGGTGTTCGCCCCGGCCCTGGACGAGATTCTGGGGCGGATGCACGCGGGCAACAGGCACATGGGGAAGGTCCCGCGGGGGGCCGCCCAGAGAATCGCTCTGGGGCCGCGGCTGAAGGTGCTGCGCCGGCAACTGGAGCAGGCGGTGAGGGTGGAGGATTACGAGGGAGCGGCGGGGCTGCGCGACCAGATAAGGGAACTGGAGCAAGACAGTGCTGGAAGCCCTGAGCAATAACCTGCAGGACAACGTGGGGGAGTGGCTGCGCGGGGGTCCGGAGGACGACGTCGTCCTCAGCACCCGCGTGCGTCTGGCCCGCAACATCGCCGGATACCCCTTCCTGTCCAGGGCAAGCCCGCAGCAGATCGCGCGCATCGAGGAGCTGCTGCACGAGAAGATCCTCTCCTGCCGCTTTCGTGAGAGGATGAACTACTATCGCCTGAACGAGCTGGATCCGCTGCTGCGGCAACTGCTTGTGGAGCGCCACCTCATGGGCAGGGATCACGCGGAGGCGAGTTGGGTCAGGGGATTGGCCTTCTGCGCCGACGAGCACCTCAGCCTGATGGTCAACGAGGAGGATCACCTGCGCATGCAGGCGGTCTGCGGCGGGCTTCAGCCCAGGCGGGCCTTCGAGGAGGTCTGCGAGGTGGACGACGCCCTCGCCGAGGTGATTCCCTTTGCCTTCTCGGCCCGTTACGGATACCTCACGGCATGTCCCACCAACGTGGGCACAGGCATGCGTGCCAGCGTCATGGTCCACCTGCCGGCCCTTATTATGACGAGGGAGATGGACAAGGTCATCGAGATGTCCAGGCGCTTGAAGCTCGCCCTGCGTGGTCTCTACGGGGAGGGCACGCGGGGCTCGGCGGACCTCTACCAGATTTCCAATCGGGTGTCGCTCGGGGTGAAAGAAGAAAAGATCCTGGCTGAAGTCTCAAGGGCCGCCGGCGGGGTCATGTCGCTGGAAAGGAACGCCCGGGAAAACCTCCTGCGCGAGGACAGGTCCGCACTGCAGGGCAGGATAGAGCGCGCACTGGAGCTGCTGAGGGAGGCCTCGATGATCTCCTCCGAAGAGACCCTCCACCTGCTGTCCCAGGTGCGCATGGGAGTGCACATGAGCCTGGTCAAAGGGGTCGGCTTGAAGGAACTGAACGAGCTGCTCCTCTTGACTTTGCCCGCCCACTTGCAGACAATAGAGGGTAAGAGGGTCGAGCGGCTGAAGCGCAACGAGTTGAGGGCCGCCCGGCTGAAAGAGAAGTTGAGCGTGGACTGAGAGGGCGGGTCTGCGGGATCTCTTGAGAGCCGTGCCGAACGGCGAGGGAAGGACAAGGGGTGTAAGGATGCCTGGGTACGATAGGTTCACGGAGAAAGCGAAGAAGGTCATCCTGACTTACGCCAAACACGAGGCCCAGCGGCTTGGTCACGAGTACATCGGCACAGAGCACCTGCTGCTGGGGATCCTGCGCGAGGGTACGGGGGTGGCCTCGACCATCTTGCAGCGCCTCGGCGTCGAGCCGAAGCGGGTGCGCCTGGAAGTGGAAAAGCGCGTCAGAGACGCCGGGGACATCGCACTGGCCGGCAAGCAGTTCCCCTTCGCCCCGCGGGCCAGGAAGGTGATCGAATACGCCGTGGAAGAGAGCAGCAGGCTCGGGCAGGACTACGTGGGGACCGAACACGTCCTGCTCGGGCTCCTGCGCGAGGGGGGCGGAATAGCAGCCCAGGTGCTTTCGGCTCTGGGGGTGGAGTTGGAGCAGGTTCAGCAGGAACTCTTCGAGCTCCTCGGGCCGGAGCTGGACGGCGAGGAAGAGGAGTCCGAAGAGGAAGAAAGGTCGGGCGCCAAGAGCAAGACGCCGGCACTCGATTCGTTCGGGCGCGACATGACCGAACAGGCCGACAGGGGGGAACTCGACCCCGTGATCGGCCGCGAGATGGAAATAGAACGGGTCATACAGGTCCTCTGTCGCCGCAAGAAGAACAATCCCGTGCTGCTCGGGGAAGCCGGGGTCGGCAAGACGGCCATCGTGGAGGGACTCGCCCAGAAGATCGTCAGCGGCGACGTGCCCTCCCTGCTGAGGGACCGCCGGATCGTCATCCTCGACCTGGCGCTGATGGTGGCGGGCACGAAGTACCGCGGCCAGTTCGAGGAGCGCATCAAGGCCATCATGCAGGAGGTGAAGCGGGCCGGCAACGTCATCATCTTCATTGACGAGCTTCACACCTTGATCGGAGCCGGCGGGGCGGAGGGCGCCATAGACGCCTCCAACGTGCTCAAGCCCCCGCTTTCGCGCGGTGAACTGCAGTGCATCGGGGCGAGCACGCCCGACGAATACCGCAAGTACGTCGAGAAAGACAGCGCGCTGGAGCGCCGCTTCCAGCCCATCGTGGTGAACCCGCCGACCCGCAATGAAACCGTCGAAATCCTCAAGGGCCTGCGCGAGTGCTACGAGAGCCACCACATGGTGCAGATAACCGACGAGGCCATTGTGGAGGCGACGGATTTCTCCAACCGCTACGTGACCGGGAGGTTCCTGCCCGACAAGGCCATTGACGTCATTGACGAGGCCGGCGCGCTGGTGCGCCTGCGCGCGATGAGCGTCTCGCCGGAGCAGAAGAGAATAGACGAGAAGCTCCAGCAGGTGAACGTGGAGCTGGACCAGGCGGTCCAGGAGCAGGACTTCGAGCGGGCTGTCCTGTTGCGCAACCAGCGCAACCGGCTGGAGGAGCAGAAATCCAGGTGCGAAAGGGACCAGATCCTCGACGGCGTGCAGGGCGTGGTGGACGAGGATGTCGTCGCCGAGGTCGTCTCCCGCATGACCGGGGTGCCGTTGGCCAGGCTGGAAGAGGGAGAGGCCGATCGGCTCCTGCGCATGGAGGAGGAGCTGCACAAGATGATCGTCAGCCAGGACGAGGCCGTCGGCACCTTGAGCCGGGCCATCCGGCGCTCCCGGGCCGGCATGAAAGACCCCAACCGTCCCGTGGCCTCCGTGATCTTCGCCGGTCCCACCGGAGTGGGCAAGACGCACCTGGCTCGCTCGCTGGCCAACTTCCTGTTCGGCGACGAAGAGGCGCTGATTCAGATAGACATGTCGGAGTTCATGGAGAAGCACAATGTCTCTCGCCTCATCGGCGCCCCGCCCGGCTACGTCGGCTACGAAGAGGGCGGTCAGCTAACCGAGCGCATCCGCAGGCGGCCCTATGCGGTCGTGCTGTTCGACGAGATCGAGAAGGCCCACGACGAAGTGTTCAACCTGCTCCTGCAGATCATGGAAGACGGTCACCTTACCGACAGTTTCGGGCGCAAGGTGGACTTCCGCAACGTCGTGCTGATAATGACCTCCAATCTCGGCTCGGACATCATCCGTAACAGCGCCGGGGTGGGGTTCCGCAAACACAGCGAAGAGGCCACCTATCAGACCATCAAGAAGCAACTGATGCAGGAGGTGGAGCGGCACTTCCGCCCCGAGTTCCTGAACCGTGTTGATGACGTCATCGTTTTCCGCTCACTCACCAGGGACGACCTGCGCAAGATCGTCAAGCTGGAACTTCAGAAAGTGATGGACCGGCTCGATACCAAGAACATAGAACTGGTCGTCACCGAGCCTGCGATAGAGCTGGTCATAGACAGGGGCTACAACCCGGACTTCGGAGCGCGGCCACTCAGGCGCGCGCTGGAGAACCTGCTGGAAGACCCCATGAGCGAGGAGCTCTTGAAAGGCAGCCTCCAGAGCGGCAAGGTCGTTGTTGACAAGGAAGGAGACCATCTGAGCTTCTCACAGGCCGAGCATCAGGAACAGCGCCCCGAGGAGACCGAGGCGCCGGCGGCGCAGACCTGAGCGCCCGTCGGCGAGAGGGGTCAGCAGATTGTGGGGCGGCGTCCGAGGGGGCGCCGCCTCAGTTTTCGTGTGCAGGCTTTCCGCCCAGTCGGACCCGGCAAGTCAGGTCCGGACAAGATCAAATGGGAAATCCCAGTTGACTGGGCTGCTGGCGTTCTGTATGATCGTTCCTGTCTCCGGCCAGCCGGTTGGGGATAGCCGAGTAAGGGGCATATAAGCTCCTATCCGGTAAGTGCTTAGCGCTGCTTGCCCGGTCCGGCGGGCAGCATGATAACGGTTGCCGGCTGGCTTGGTCCCAGGACGGGTCGCCCACAGAGAACAAGGAGGAGAATCCTGGTGCTTTGGCCACGATACTTGTTCGCGGTGATGGTGATGGCTGGTACCGCCTTCGCGGCCGTGTCTGCGGAGGGTGAGACAGAGCCCTTGGTGGATGCGAGGCACCTTTACTTCGCTGCGTTGGTCGCTGTAATGGTCTTGCTGTATGCATTTTTCAAGCGCGGGGCGGGCAGCGCGAAAGACCGCCTAGCAAGACGGGAGTTTCTTATGAAGGCAGTGCCAGAAGGTACGCCGGCTCGTCGGAATGTGGATGACCAATCCCTTATTCTTGCCGGGAAACAGCGGAGAGCGGCTGATGTTCGCTGGCTGCTCACCGCAGTCAGTGCGGGGGCCGTTGCGTTCGGACTGAGTGCTGCCTGGACACCGGGCGAGCTCGTGCTGCTTTGGCTTGCATTGGTCGGGCTCGGGATTCTGTGT